>JBEEHO010000234.1:0-8146 GCA_041167425.1 Verrucomicrobiota bacterium
CCGGAACTGAAACTGAACCAGTGCGGTCTGCCGAAGAAGATGGCGCTCGTCTTGTTCGAGCCGTTCATCATTCGCCGCCTGAAAGATCTCGGTTACGTGCACACGGTGCGCAGCGCGAAAAAAATGATCGAGCGCCAGACGCCGGAGGTTTGGGATATTCTCGAAGAAGTAACGAAGGGTCACCCGGTCTTGCTGAATCGCGCGCCGACTTTGCATCGTCTTTCCATCCAGGCTTTCGAACCGCTGCTCATCGAAGGTGAAGCGATCCGGATTCACCCTCTCGTTTGCACCGCCTACAACGCGGACTTCGACGGCGACCAGATGGCGGTCCATGTGCCGCTCTCCGTGGAAGCGCAAATGGAAGCGCGCATGCTCATGCTCGCGCCGAACAATATTTTCTCGCCCTCGAGCGGAAAGCCGATCACGACGCCATCACAGGACATCACCCTCGGCTGTTATTATCTCACGCAGAATCCACGGCGCGCCACGGGCGTGGCCGCGGAAACGCGGTTGCCGCTTTTTGCGAATGCGACGGAAGTCGAATTCGCGATGGCCGATGGCAAGGTGAAGACGCACGATCGGATTCGCTACAAGAATCCTGACGTGGGCTTGGAAACCATTTACGGCAACTCGACCGATCGGGTGATGGAAACAACGGCGGGCCGCGTGATTTTCAATGCGATCTGGCCGGTCAAGATCGGCTTCTTCAACAAGCCGGCGGGTAAGAAGCAATTGAGCGACATCATCTGGCGTTGCTATCAGGTGGCCGGCCAAAACGGCACCGTCGAGACGCTCGACCGCCTGAAAGAACTCGGCTTCGCCGAAGCGACCAAGGCCGGAATTTCCATCGGAATTTCCGACATGATCATTCCGAAGGAAAAAGAAACGGAACTGCAAAACGCTTACAAGCAGATCAAAACCGTCGAGCAACAGTATCGCAAAGGCATCATCACGGATGGCGAGCGTTACAACAAGATCATCGACATCTGGACCCACGCCGGCGACGAAATTTCTAACGTCATGTTCCGCACTCTCGAGCACAACGAGGGCCGCAAGGAATTGAACCCGGTCTTCCTGATGGTGGATTCGGGCGCGCGGGGCAATCGCCAGCAGGTGAAGCAGCTCGCGGGCTTGCGAGGGTTGATGGCGAAGCCGTCCGGCGAAATTATCGAGCGTCCGATTACCTCGATCTTCCGCGAAGGCTTGAGCGTGCTCGAATATTTCATCTCGACGCACGGCGCCCGCAAGGGTCTGGCCGACACCGCGCTGAAGACGGCGGATTCCGGTTATCTCACGCGCAAACTCGTGGACGCATCACAGGACGTAATCATCAACGAAATGGATTGCGGCACGGTCAACGGCATCACGGTGAAATCGATTTACGAAGGCGATGAAGAAGTGGTGGATCTTTCGACGCGGATCGTCGGCCGGGTTAGTTGCGAAACGATCGCTGATCCGGTGACGAAGAAGAAAGTCATCAAGGCGAACCAGCTGATCGATGAGCCAACGGCGGCAGCGATTGAGAAGATCGGCGTCGAGAGCCTCAAGATTCGCTCAGTGCTCACCTGCGAAACCGGACGCGGCGTTTGCGCGCAATGCTACGGTCGCAACCTGGCGACCGGGCAATTCGTGAAGCTGGGCGAAGCAGTCGGCATCATCGCCGCCCAATCGATCGGCGAACCCGGCACGCAGTTGACGATGCGGACGTTCCACATCGGCGGCACGGCGAGCCAGACGTTCAAACAACCAATCATCAAGGCGAAGAACGACGGCGCACTCCAGTTCAACGATCTCCGCACGGTGCAGGCGCTCGATGGAAGCTGGATCGTCCTGAACAAGAACGGTTCGATCAGCGTGCACAATGCCGAAGGACGCGAGCTGGATCGCTACAATGTCGTCATCGGTTCGGTCATCTCGAAGCCGGACGGCGCCCAGGTCAAGAAGGGCGAGACGTTCGTGCAGTGGGATCCGTATAACGTGCCGATCCTGACGGACAAGGCCGGCAAAATCGAATTCCGCGACATGATCGCCGGCGTTACGATCAAACGTGACGTCGACGAAGCGACCGGTCTGATGGGCACGGTCATCATCGAGCACAAAGAGGATTTGCATCCGCAAATCGTCGTGGTGGGCGACAAGAAGGAAGTGCTCGCCAGTTATTCGATTCCGGCCGGAGCGCATGTGGTCGTCGAGGAAGGACATAAGATCCGCGCCGGTGCATTGCTGGCGAAAACTCCGCGAAAGATCGCGAAGACCAAGGACATCACCGGCGGTCTGCCACGTGTGGCCGAGCTCTTCGAAGCCCGGCGTCCGAAAGACGCGGCGGAAATCGCGAAGATCGACGGCACGGTGGAAATGGGCGGAACGGTCCGCGGAAAACGGAAACTGATTTTGACGGATCCGGAAACTGGCACCGAAGAGGAGCATCTGATTTCCCTCACGAAGCACATCATCGTCTTCAAGGGCGACTTCGTGAAGAAAGGTCAGCAGCTCACGGAGGGTCCCGTGGTGCCGCACGAAATCCTCGAGGTCTGCGGGCCGCAGGATTTACAGGAACATTTGGTGAACGAAGTGCAGGAAGTTTATCGTCTCCAAGGCGTGGAAATTAACGACAAGCACATCGAGATCATCGTGCGCCAGATGCTGCGGAAGGTGAAGATCACCGATCCGGGCGACACGTCGCTGCTCTGGGGCGATCAGGTCGACCGGCTCGATTTCGAAGCGGAGAACGCGAAGGTCGTGGAGCAGGGCGGCAAGCCCGCGGAAGCGACTCCGGTTCTGCTTGGCATCACGAAGGCTTCGCTCGAAACCGACAGCTTCATCTCGGCGGCTTCATTCCAGGATACGACGCGCGTCCTGACCGAAGCGGCGACGCTCGGCAAGGTCGATCGCCTCCGTGGTTTCAAGGAAAACGTCATCATGGGTCACCTCATTCCGGCGGGGACAGGATTCCCGGCGGTGCGTGAGATCAAACTCGTGGAGCTGGGCGAGCAAGTCGGAACGTCGCTGGTGGACGAACCGGAAGTGCAACCGGCCTTGGGGTAGAAACCAAAGACGAAGTGCGAACGTTGAATGACGAATTGGCGAGAGCTGATTCGTCATTCGCGTTTTAGGGGGGAAGGTGCCAGATGTCCATCGCAACCAAGACGGGTGACGAAGGCGAGACCTCGCTCATGTATGGGCGCCGTGTTTCGAAAACCAACGCGAGAGTGGATGCGTATGGATGCGTGGACGAATTGAACGCCTCGCTCGGACTCGCTCGCGTGACGGCAGCGAATCCGTTTTTGGCCGAACAAATTTACGCGGTGCAAAAGGAGCTGGTCATCGTCATGGGCGAACTCGCGACGGGTTCCGAAGATGTGGAGCGTTATGTGAAAGATGGATTTCAGCTGACCTCGGCCGACATGACCGATCGGCTCACCGGTGTGGTCGATGACCTCGAGAAAAACAAGCTCGGGAAATTCAAAGGCTGGGCTGTTCCCGGGAAGACATTGGATTCCGCCGCGCTCGATCTGGCTCGAACAGTGTGCCGCCGGGCGGAGCGCCGCGTGGCCGCATTGAGTGCGGGCGCAGAGAAATTCAACGGCGAGATTTTGCGTTATCTAAACCGGCTTTCCGACCTTTGCTGGCTGCTGGCGCGCTACGCGGAGCATCTGCACGACGAGGCCCAAACCACCGGGGAAAACAGGTAATATTCCGTTTGCCTTTGCCTTGCCGGTAGAGCATCTTCCCCGTCCGCCGCGGCCCAAGCTGCGGCTCTCAATTTACCTATGGCGATACCGACCGAATTAGTGCCCGAACTCCTCGAAGCAGGCGTCCACTTTGGCCATCAGACCAAACGCTGGAACCCGAAGATGAAGCCGTACATCTTCGAAAAGCGCAATCAGATCTACATCATCAACCTCGATGAGACGGCGAAGCAGCTGCAACGCGCGACCGACTTTCTCCAGGAAGTGACGCGACGCGGCGGCAAGATTCTTTTCGTCGGTTGCAAGAAGCAGGCGCAGGAAGCGGTCAAGGAAGCGGCCACGGCCTGCGGACAATTTTACGTTAACCAGCGCTGGCTGGGTGGCACGCTCACAAACCTGGCGACGATCCGGAAAAGCATCGGACGGCTCAAATACATCGAGCAAATCGAGGAGTCGCCCGATTACAAGAAGATGGGCAAGCAGGAGCTCGCGGCGCTGAATCGCGAAGCGGCGAAGCTGCGGCGCAATCTCGACGGGATCCTCGAGATGTCGCAATTACCCGACGCGATGGTGATCATCGACACGACGCGGGAACTGAACGCAGTCCTGGAAGCGCGGCGGCTGGGGATACCGACGGTGGCGATCGTGGATACGAACGCAGATCCGGAGATCATCGACTACCCGATCGCTGGGAACGACGATGCCATCCGCGCGATCCGCGTGATGTTGCAAAAGCTCGTGGATGCGGTCGTCTCGGCGACCGGGGAAGCCCGCGTGCGCGAGCAGGTGGAGATGGCTGGAGTCTCCGCGTAAGCGCGGAAGCTCCAAATCCCCAAATCCAAGTTCCAATGGAAACGAAGACAGAAATCGATCCTCAACTCGTTAAACAGCTCCGGGAAAAAACCAACGCCGGAATGATGGATTGCAAACGTGCGCTCACGGAAGCGGGCGGCGATTTGGAAAAGGCGGAGGCCGCGTTGCGCACGAAAGGAATTGCCAGCGCTTCGAAAAAAGCTTCGCGCGCGACGAAGGAGGGAATCGTTGCGTCCTACATTCATCTTCAGGGCAAAGTCGGCGTCCTGGTGGAAGTGAATTGCGAGACAGATTTCGTGGCGAAGAACGAAGGTTTTCGCGAGTTCGTTAAGGACATCACTCTGCACATCGCGGCCGCGCATCCGCTTTACGTGAGTCGCGAACAGGTGCCCGAGAAGCTGGTGGAATCCGAGCGTGCGATCTACGAAGCGCAGGTGAAAGGGAAGCCGGAGAATGTGATCTCAAAGATCGTCGAGGGGAAACTCGATAAATTTTACAGCTCGGTTTGCCTGCTCGACCAGGGATTCATCAAGAATCCAGACCAGACGGTGAAGGAACTCGTCGCAACGAAAGTGGCCACGCTCGGTGAGAACATCGTCATCCGGCGTTTTACGCGTTATTTGGTGGGCGAGCCGCTGGGTTCCGACGCTCCATCTGCCCCTGAGGCAGAAGAGCCGGCGTAGCGCGATTTTTTCTCCGTTTTTTCGCAGAAAAACACGCCCGTTCGAACGCGCTTCTGCGTTTCCTGCTTGTGTCGATCTCACTCGAGATCGCGCGGGGTGCCGAGGATTTTCCCGGCCCTTCAAAACATTAACGAAGGAGTAATCAATTATGAGCATGGATTCATTGAAGGATTTGTACATCGACGAATTGAAAGATCTTTATAACGCCGAAAATCAGCTGTTGAAGGCGCTGCCGAAAATGGCGAAAAAAGCTTCGGCACCCGAGCTGAAGCGCGCGTTTCAGGATCATCTCAAGCAAACCGAAGGGCACGTCACCCGCCTGGAAAAGATTTTCAAAGGCCTCGGTGAAAAGCCGACCGGCAAAACGTGCAAGGCCATGAAAGGCCTGGTGGAAGAGGGCAAAGAAGTGATCGAGGAGGACGGTGACGCTTCCGTGCTGGATGCTGCTCTCATTGGCGCCGCGCAACGAGTGGAACATTATGAGATTGCCGGCTACGGCGTGGTCCGGACGTTCGCTTCCCTGCTGGGTGAAAATAGCGCGGTCGATCTTTTGCAGCGGACCCTGAACGAGGAGGCTGAAGCCGACAAGAAACTGACCGGCCTCGCGGAGACTATTATCAATGTCGAAGCAAGCGAGGCTGAAGAGGACGAAAAACCAAAACGCGGCGCGAAGAAATCCGGCAGCCGCCGTTAACGAAGAGCGACGGATCTTGATCGCCACCACAGTCCGTGTGACTGCGGTGGCGGATTCGTTTCTGGTGAATCGCGCGCCGTCGCGCGATGACAGACGGGCGGCCGAACCGTGCCTCCAAAACATCGGGCACGGAGCGCACGATCCACCTGCGCAGTTGCAATATCCGATGTTATGATTACCGCATTCAGATGGGCCTGACGGAATACAAGAAGAAGCGAAACTTTGGGGTGACGGCGGAGCCGGCGGGCAAGCCGTTGCCGAAGCTGGTCAAGGGCGCGTCGCGTTTCCTCATTCAGAAACATGATGCGAGCCGGTTGCATTACGACTTCCGCCTGGAGATGGATGGGGTTCTAAAATCCTGGGCGGTGCCGAAAGGACTTCCGTGGGGAAAAGGTGAAAAGCATCTGGCGGTGGAAGTCGAAGATCATCCGGTCGAATACGCGACCTTCGAAGGAATCATTCCGCAGGGACAATACGGCGGTGGCACCGTCATGGTGTGGGATCGCGGCAACTATCATGTTTATGGCGAAGAGCCGATGAAGGCTTTGCGCGAAGGCAGGCTTCATCTTGTGCTCGACGGGGAAAAGGCAAAAGGGGAGTGGGCTTTGATCCGGACGCGAATGGAGGCCGGCAAGCCGCAATGGCTGCTCTTGAAAAGTGGAAAAAGCATCCGGCCGATCTCGAAAAGGCGCGACGATCAATCGGCGAAGACCGGGCGGACGATGGCGCAAATCGCGGCGCAACGCGATGCAGAGTGGGAATCGAATCGGGAGGACAAATCGAAATCCACCTTGAGATCACGCGTTAAAGCGGCGCTTAAAAAAAAAGACGATCGGCCGGAAAAAAGTGAGTCGCGGCAGAAGAGCGGACGGCGCGGCACGCCCTTCCTGCCGGAAAAAGAGTTAGCGAAATTGCCGGCGGGCAAAGCGCGCTTCATTCCGCCAATGAAGCCGAAGTTGCTCGATGAGCCGCCGGCGGCGGGAGATTGGCTCTACGAACTCAAATTCGATGGGATCCGGCTGATCGCGGTCAAAAAGGGAGCGAAGGTCAACCTGATCTCGCGGAACGGAAACGAGCTCGCAGGCCGATTTGCGAACGAGGCCAGCGCGGTCGCGGCACTGCCGATCGATGATTGCGTGATCGACGGTGAAGTAGTGGCCCTGGATGAAAAAGGCGGGTCCTCCTTTCAGCTCTTGCAGGCGCATGAAATGGAAGGCCGGCGCGCGCCGATCTACTATTACGTTTTCGATTTGCTCCAGGCGGCGGGGAAAAGCCTGATTGGCTTACCGCTCGAGCGCAGGAAAGATCTGCTCTCCGCACTTTGCAAAAATGCCGGCGATGCGATCCGATTTTCCGGAGAGATCGGCGGAGATCCGGTCGCGCTGCTCCGCGAAGTGAGGCGGCTCGGGCTGGAAGGTGTCATCGGCAAGCAGCGCGGTTCGGTTTACGAACCGGACCGTCGCAGCGGCACGTGGATCAAACTGAAATGCGTGAGCGAGCAGGAGTTTGTCATCGGCGGTTTCACGCCACCGCAGGGCGCGCGAAAGCATTTTGGCGCGTTGCTCGTCGGCTACTACGAAAAGAAGCGCCTGCTCTTTGCCGGCAAAGTCGGCACGGGATTCGACACCAAGCTGCTCGCCTCATTGCACAAGCGTTTCAAGGCGGAGAAGCGCGACGATTGCCCATTCGCTGATCTGCCCTCCAAGCAAGGCGGCCAGTGGGTCCAGGGAATTACGCCCGCGATGATGCGCCGGTGCGAATGGGTCGATCCCGTTTTTGTTTGCCAGGTGAAATTCGCGGAATGGACCCGGGACGGGAAACTGCGCCAGCCGGTTTTCCTCGGTTTGCGCGAAGATAAAAAAGCGACCGAAGTGGTGCGCGAAACTCCATCTTCAGCCCGTTGAGCAATTGCACTTGTCCCGCGCTATCCAACTCCTGATATTCCGGCATGAAAGTGAAGGTGGTAGTAACGCCCAAAGCCGCGGTGCTTGATCCGCAGGGCGCGGCCGTCCGCGATGCCATGCAGCATCTCGGAATGCCGGAAGTGCGCAGCGTGCGGATCGGGAAGTATCTCGAGATCGAGATCGATGAAAAAGCTGCCAATCTTGAATCGCGCCTCCACGGATTGTGCCGCGATTTGCTTTCGAATCCGGTGATCGAAGATTACGAGGTGCAGGATTTGGGAAGCGCGAAATGAAATTCGCCGTCGTCCAATTTCCAGGATCGAACTGCGATCAGGATTGTCTGGCGGCGTTGAGTGGCATCGC
>JBEEHO010000235.1:0-4464 GCA_041167425.1 Verrucomicrobiota bacterium
AAACGTGCAGATCCCAACGTCCATCTTCCGCGTTCCGATCTCGCGCCGGGTGGCGCCTCGCCGCCAGGCCCCCATCCGCCGGCCGGCGGCCTTTTGTTCTTCAACTTCCTGGGAGCTCTGCCAAAAGAAAAGATACGGGCTAATGGTGGTGCCGAGAATCGCGACGAGCATCGCCCACCCGTCATGGCTTTTCGGCAGGGTGGGAACAAAAGTGTCGTGAGCGATCTTGCTCCAATCGGGCCCAATCACGAAACCCGTGATGACGTAGGCGAAGAGGGTGAGCGCGAGCCATTTCAAGACGTTGGCGATCTGGTGGTACCGGCATTGGACCGTGGCCACGGCGATGGCGAGGCCGAAGACGATGACAAAGTAGTGCGACTTGAGGCCCGACAGCATTTCGGCTGCGTCCGCCATCCCGGCGAGATCGGCGCCGATGTTGATAGTGTTTGCCACGAGCAGAGCCAAAGCCGCGATGACGATGAGAGGTTTTGGAAATTTCTTGCGGAGCGCGCCACCGAGCCCTTCGCCGGTGACCATGCCGATGCGCGCGCACATCATCTGCACGCTCGCCATCAGCGGCCAGGTGATGAGCGCAGTCCAAAGCTGACCGGTTCCCAGAAGAGCGCCAGCTGTGGAATAGGTGGCGATCCCGGAAGGGTCATCGTCCGCCGCGCCGGTGATCAGCCCGGGACCGAGATTGGCGAAGAACCGGACAATCGGATTACGGCTCTCTTTGTGGGAATTGCGGCGCGCTTCAGTCATCTCGTTTCACATCGGGTTTGCCCGGGGTGCCGGCCTTGGATTTCACTTCGAGCGTGTTGCAATTTCGTGCAGCTACGAACCAGCGCGATCTGAGGTTAATAATTAGGCACACCTGGATTGCTCCGGTTCGCAGGATGAGCGGGCGACAGCCCCGAGATCCGAGCCAACCCTAACGGTAACGCGCGGCCAGGTCTGGCTTCTCCCAGAGCTGATAGAGGGTGACCAGGCGCTCGCGTGCCTCAATAGTCCGCTTGTGTTGCTCGCCTAGTTTCGACTTAAGCTCGTTGTAGCTCTCAGTGAGCAATGGCTCGGCTTCCGCGTAGCGCTTTTGCGCGGTCAGGCATTCACCCAGCGCGCTCGCGGCGTAGGGAATCATAAAGTCACCCGGCGGCAATATTCTCTTCCGAATCGCGAGCGCATCGCGCAAGTAGGGCTCGCCCTCCGTGGCCTTTCCCTCACGCGTCAGGGTTAACCCCAGAGTGGCCTCGGTGCCGGCCGCTACAGGACTTTCGGTCGCAAGAGATTTCCGAAAGAGATCAAGAGCGATTCTATCCTCTGCCTCTGCTTTCGCGTAGTCGCCCTGGAGGAAGTAAATCAACCCCAGGTTGGCTTTGGCAGTCGCGACGCTGTAATTCGTCTCGCCACCCATAACTTCGCGGTAAATCATTTCGCTCTCCCGCACCAAAGCCTCCGCCTCAGCGTAAGCTTGCTTGTTTATGAGTAAATAACCCAGGAACCCTTCCGCCTGCGCCAGGAAGATACGATAACGCGCGTCCATCCGCCTCCCCGCTTCGATGGTCTGCCGGTACATCGACTCCGCCTCGGCTGCATCGCCCGTCCGGTCATAAGCCAAAGCCAGCATCGTGACCGTCGCTATGTAGTAGCCATGCGTTTCGTGGAGATGTTTTTTGATCAGGTCTGAAGCTTCCTTCAAAAACGGTATGGCTGCTTTCGGTTCGTTCCTTGCAATCAAGTTGTTTCCGAGAGCATACAGGGCCACGCCGAGATCTTCGTTTCCCAGGGGATGCAGCTTGCGTTGTAGCTCCACGGCTCTGCGTGAAACTTGCTCGCCTTCCTCGGTCTTGTTAAGTTGGGCTAGCGCCAACCCCAGCCAACCCATGCTTGTAGCAGTGGTAGGATGCAACTCGCCGTTAACTCTTAAGCTCGCTTCGAGCGCGGCACGCAGATCCGGTTCCGCTTTGTCCGGTTTTCCAAGGCTAATGTAGGTCCGGCCGAGTATCATCAAAACGTCCGCCATGACATGAGGCTGGTCAGCCAGTTCCTTTTTCGCGCGCGCGGAGGCTTCGCCCAGCAAGTCAGCTACCTTCACATCAACGCCTTTTACTTCGGGCGCCGCGGCCCCGAGCATGTCCTGCAGGAAAGTGTTGATGCGCTGCGCGACATCGCGCTGGGCGCGGGCCTGCCGTGCTTCCCACAACGCCGCGATCAAACCGGCGATGATTGCCATCATGACCAAGGCCGCCGCGACGACGCTGACACGATGGCGCCGGATAAACTTCGCGCTGCGATAACCGACTGTGTCCTTGCGGGCCAATACCGGCAGGCCTTCGGCGTGCCGCCGGATGTCTTCGGAAAATTGCGCGACCGAGGCATAACGGCGTGCCGGTTCCTTGCGCATCGCCATCAGGACGATGTTATCGAGATCGCCACGAAGAGATTTCGGATTTCGGTTGGCGAATGGCGAATGGGGTTCGTCGCGGGCGATCGCAGTGCTGGGGCGAGGCGGTTCTTCTTCGGTGATAGCTCGAGCTACCTCATCGGGCCTTCTGCTCTTGAGGTGGTAAGGCCGCTGGCCGGTAAGTAGCTCATAAAGGACCACACCGAGGCTGTAGATGTCGCTGGCTGTGGTTACTTCTTCGCCTCGCACTTGTTCCGGGCTGGCATACTCGGGAGTCATGACGCTTTGTAACGTCATGGTCGCTTCGCCGATGGACGCGGTCTCCGGATCGATCAGCTTGGCGATACCAAAGTCGAGCAGCTTTGGTTCGCCTTCCGCCGTGACACGAATGTTAGCCGGCTTGAGGTCGCGATGAATAACAAGGTGTTGATGCGCGTAGGAGACGGCAGAGCAGACCTTGCGGAAGAGTTGTAACCGATCGGAGAGTTTCAATTCCCGCGCGTCGCAATAATGATCGAGACGCTCGCCTGCGATATATTCCATCACGAAATAAGGAACGCCGTTCTGAGTAACAGCTCCGCCATAGAGCCGCCCGATGTTAGGATGAGTGAGAGCAGCCAGGATTCTTTCCTCGCGCCGGAAATGACGAATGAGACCTGCCCGGCCGAGACCCCCTTTAACCAGCTTGAGAGCTACCTGCCGATGCAGGTTTGAATCTTCGGCCAGATAAACTTCACCCATGCCGCCTTCACCAAGCAGGGACAGGATCTTGTATTCGCCGAGCATGTCGCCCGGCTTTAACTCGCCGCTTTCCTCCGCTAGAAACCCGGCCGCGCCCGCATAGGCGGGCGCCTCGATGAAATCCGTCGCCTCTTTTTGGTAACCTAGCAGCGACTCGACTTCTCTCCGGAGCACGACGTCATCGTCGCAAGCTTCGTCGAGGAATGATGGCCAATCAGCAGCGTCGCGTTCGAGCGCAGCTTCCACGATTTCGGCCAGACGTTCCGTCCTCACTTACAAATTCTCGCTAAGTCCACAAAGGCAGACAAGGTAGGATCTTCCTAGGATAAGCTCCTTGATGAACTTGGTGTCCTTTGTGCGAGCTCCTAGGTGGCGCTCAGCTCACGGCAAAGCCAGAGCTTGGCGAAGCTCCAGTCGCGCAAGACCGTTTTTTCCGAAACCTGGAGGAACTCGGCAATCTCGTTCGCCTCCAGGCCGCCAAAAAACTTCAGCTCCACGACTTCGCTTTTGCGCGGATAGGTCTTGGCAAGGTTCTCAAGCGCGCCGTCGAGTGCGACCAGATCGGTCGCGGCCGGAGCAGGAAGGTCGCGCGCTTCATCGAGCGCCAGCTTCTGTTCCAGGCCGCCGCGCTTGGCCGCGTTATGAGCGCGCGCGTGATCGACCAGAATGCGTCGCATCAATCGGGCGGCGATACCGTAAAAGTGCGCGCGATCTTTCCAGGTCGCGCTCTTTTCGTCCACCAGACGCAGGTAGGCTTCGTGGACGAGCGCGGTGGCCTGGAGAGTGTGATCGGAGCGTTCGCGCCGCAGGTATTCGCGCGCCAGACGGCGCAGTTCTTCATAAACCAGCGGCATCAACCGCGCCGAAGCCTCCTCGCTGCCGTCACTCCAACCCTTCAGGATCTGAGTAACATCGTGCGGCGGTTCGTGCTGGACGGGCGTTTCCACTTTATTCCTGGAAGAAAATACTTCGGCGTGCCGCCGGAAGCGAAACTTTTTTAAATCGGATGTCCGTTTCTGGATCTGTTTTTCCGCATTGCTTGGTGAAGATCAACCATGCGTAGCGACCAACCACCTGCCCGCCGGCAAATTATTTCCCAGGCAAGGAATATTGTGGCGAAGCTTTGCCTCGCGGCTCTCCTGGTGGCCTGCGCCTGGTCGAGCATCAAGACTTGCGCGGCCCAGAAATATTTCTTCACCACCTTTGCTGGGATTGGCGGCGGCAGCAGCGATGGCTCAGGCTCGGAGGCAAATTTTAATTCTCCGCGCAGCATCGTGGCTGACAAGGCGGGCAACCTGTATGTGGCCGACACTGGCAACCAT
>JBEEHO010000236.1:0-7859 GCA_041167425.1 Verrucomicrobiota bacterium
TTTTTCGCGCCGGCTGGAGGAAGCGCACGAGAGTGAGCGCCGGCACCTATCGCGCGAGCTGCACGACCAGATAGGCCAGGCGCTCACCGCCGCCAAAATCAACACCGACATGCTTCGAGCAGCCGTGCCCTCCGATCTCGTCGCGCGCCTGAATGAGAATGCGGCCATCCTGGACCGGCTTCTACAGCAAACGCGCCAGATCTCTCTCGACCTGCGGCCGCCGCTTCTCGACGACCTTGGCCTGGTCCCAGCCTTGCGTTGGTACGTAAACCAGCAGGCGGAGCGCGCCGGCTTGGAAGCGAAATTTTCCGCTGATCCTCTCGCGGACGACGTTCCGCCGCAGATTCAGATTACCTGCTTCCGTCTGGCGCAGGAAGCGATCACCAATGTCGTGCGGCACGCTCAGGCAAAAACTTTCACGGTGGAACTGCACCGCTCCAATTCTTCTTTGCGTCTTCTTGTGCGCGACGACGGCAAGGGATTCGACGTCCCCGCGGCCGAGGCGCGCGCCGACCAGGGCGCGAGTCTGGGTTTGCTCGGGCTAAAGGAACGGGCGGCGCTCGCCGGTGGGAGCGCGCGCATTATTTCTTCTCCCGGCCAGGGCACCACCGTCGAAGTCCTTCTGTCGTCCAACGGTTCGCCGTGACAGCGTCTTCAGAACCTAAACGCGAAACTGGCCCGGAGCCTGTAGTCGGGGACGACTTGCAGCGCGGTATTATCGATCGAGACGGGAAAGTCGGCTGCCACTTCCGCGCTGATTCCTCCCACTGAGGCAATGAAGCGCGGCCCGAGAAAAACCGAGGTGATGCCGGTATCCTCTGCCGCTTTTCCACGAAATCGGTCCACCTCCTTCTGTTCGCCGGAGCAGGAGACTTGCAGGCCAATCATCGTTTTTCGGCTGCGCACGAAGTAATAGCCCGGGCCGCCGCCCCACGAGAGATCGTTCGCAAAATGGTATTGGTGCGCGCCATCGCCGCGCAACGTGAATTGTGTATCCGCCTGGAAGAAAAACGAGCGGTAACGAAGCGACATTTGCCCGCCCATGATTGCATCGTAAGAGCCGGTGCCGAGAGTGAGATCGTGGCCATGAATGCCGCTGACGGGCGCGCCCGGCACTTCCAGTTCATCGAACTCTTCTTTAAGGCGGCTCGTCCCACCGGTCGGGAATTTCACGCCGCCGATCAGCAGGGCCGATACGGTCAGGTCGGGCTCATTCACTTCGAAGTGCGGATTTTTAGGATCGTCGAATTTCAAAGAACGGCTTCCGCCGGTTTCATGGTGGAACAGGACGAATTTTCCGAGCAGCGAGATGTCGCCGAGGCCCGATTCCGTTCCGCGATCGATCGCGAATCCTTCCGGCCGCTCGAACGATCGATAAATTAGCGGAGCATTAATCTGCAAGGCAAACCGCGGGGTGAAACTGTACCCGGCGACGATTTGTGTGATCGAGCTGTCTTCATATTGACCCGCGGGATTTGGAACCTCGCGACCGTCAATCTGAACAGTGCCGAAGTGCGTGAATTGCTCCGCCACCGCGAAGTAGGCGCGGTTAAACCATCTGTCGTGCTCCGCGCCGGTTGTGAACGGCTGGCCAAAGGCGGACTCATCACTGTTCCGCGGCATCGCTTCGATCTGCGGGGTGTAGCAGCCGCAAAGATCGCAGGCCCGCGCCAGACCGGCCGCGGACAACAGCGCGACGAGAAACAAAAACGAACGAAAAGATTTTTGCATTGAAATTTTCCGGAAAGGAAAGGGCGGCCCCTTCCACGCCGCGGGTCACAATGTCTGGAGAAGAGTGACAAAAACTTTTGTGCAATTGCAAACGAATAGAGGGTCAGTCCGGCGGCCTCGCGGTATCGACGAACATTATTCGCCGGCAGGCCCGGAATCCTTCGGTAACAAAACGGTGAAAACGCTGCCGCGATTGAGTTCGCTCGATACCGTTATCCTGCCGTGGTGCAACAGGACCAGCTCCCGCACAATCGAAAGGCCCAGGCCTGTCCCGGTTTCGCCCGCGGTGGCCTTGGTTTTGGTCTGCCGGAATTTATCGAACACGTGCGGCAGCTCTTCTTTCGGAATGCCCAGACCCGTGTCCCTGATATTGACCTGCACGCCACCTTGCGCCGGTTCCACGGAGACATCGACTTTGCCGCCTGGCGCCGTGAATTTCACCGCGTTGGTCAGCAGGTTGCTGAAGATTTGGGAGAGCCGGAGCGGATCGGCCCGCAAGGCCGGTTCTCCCGCTTCGACGTGCAGCTTCAGCGCGATCTGTTTGGCGCTCGCGTTGATCGCCAGCGGCTCCATCGATTGCCGGATCACCTCACTCACCAGCACATCTTCCAGCTCGAGCTCGATTTTTTCCGCGTGCAGTTTCGAGATATCGAGTAAGCCTCGCACCATTGAAACCATCCGGTCCGTCGATTGGTCCATGATGTCGAGAAGTTGGTCGTCCTTCGGATTCGCTGATTTCCTTCGCAACAGATCGATGACCAGGCGAAAGCCCGTGAGCGGCGAACACAGATCGTGCGAGACCACCGCGATCATTTCGTCCTTGCGGCGGTCCAGCGCATGCAGCCGCGCGTTCATTGCCGCCCGCTCCACTTCCAGCCGCCCCACGGTCGTCACCGCCCATCGCACCAGAACGCCGAACAAAATGCTAAGCGCGATCGCGAAGAGCACGGTGCCGAAGGCGCTATCGTAAAGCTCGTGCCGCTCGCCCCACAAACGGAGCCAGCCCAGAAAGAGTGTGAGCAGGACCGAGAGCGGAAGAAGCCGGCGAGCCAGCACACCACGCGGATCCTTGGTCGTGAAAGGTTCGATCAACGGCGCGTGCGGCACCGCGAAAAGAAGGCCACCGGCGAGAAGAAGAAACGTCGCCGCGCTATGCAGCGCCATCGGAATGAAAGCCGCCAGGCCGCTGAACGACTGGGTGCCATAGGCGTAACCAGTCAGCGACATGACCGCGCCGAAACCCATCACGGTGGCGAGCGCCTGGCTGAGCGAACGGCGGCCGCGCCGATCGAGCGTCAAAAGGGACAAGCCCGTCAGCGCGAAATTGAAAGAAGTATTCGGCGCCATCCGGTTCTGGAGGCCGTTCCGGGAATCCCACAGCTTGGAAGAGAAGAGCCACTCATCCACGTGCGAATGCCAGAGCCCCGTGAGCTCCAGTAATTCCGACACCGCCAGCGCCAGCACGATCGCTCCCAGGATTTTCCTCATCACGTCCGCGAAAGCGATCGAGTGTGAGCGCAGCGCCAGGGCCAGCGCGATTCCAGAAAGGATGAACAACACCGCAGTCGCCGGGTTCATCGCCACAAAGCCGGGCACGACCCGTTTCAGCGCCTCGATATCGAGCGACCATCCCGCCAGGACCAGAAGCCCGATGCCAATCGCGAAGCCGCTCGCGATCGGGGGCAACGCCGCAATCGTCTTCGGCACGTCCTGCGCGTTCGCGGACTTCGGCGGCCCCGATCCGCTTTGATCGTTAGGTTCGCCGGCTCCGGGGGTGAGGGGAGTGGGTTCCATTGGTCAGCTAATCTTCACGTCCACTCGGTCGCACACTCATCGCAGGAGAAAGCACCCATGGCCGTGAATAAGTCTACAGCCTGCGGGTAACTGTCTTCACTCGTTAGAGAAAAAACCTCGGAGCCACTGCTCAGGGTTTCATCCACCGCAGCACGATCTCCCTGCGGAAAAACTGAGCGACGACAAAAATTCTTCCGGCGCCGATTCCTCGTCCCAAAAACGAAACGACAAATCCCGGAATTGGAATCGGCGCGATGCATCGTTTTGCGAGCGCGCAGATATAAACTCGTCTCGATTAGTTGCTTAAACATCATGTCATTGCGTGGCACACCGTTTGCATAGTGGGGCGCAATGATAAATAAACTGATCGCGATCACTGCCTTGCTCCTCGTCACTTCCTTGTTCACCAGCTGCGCCAGCGGCCCAAGCACAACGACCACGGAAGAAACGAAAGTCGACCGAACGAAAAGCTCGATGTACGCGCGCTAAACGCAGCGCTTGCTTTCTGATCCAGCGTTCAGGCGATTGGGCACCGCGACTTCGGTTTCGGTGCCCAAATTGTTTTCCCGGAGCGCGGCGGCGCCGGAACGCCTCCGCTACGTTTTAGTTTCTGGATTTAGCGTTTTCATCACGCTCAGTAATTTTCCCATCGAGGAATTTTTTTCGACCACGGCATCGACCTGCAGTTCCTGCAAGCGCTGCTGATCGTCCGGCGTGACGGCGCCCGCGAAGACAATGACCTTGCCGCAATAACCAGCCTCCCGCGCGGCGGCGATCAAGCCCACTCCGTCGAGCCGCGGCATGGCAAGGTCGGTTATGATCACGCTGAAATTTCCAATGTCTTTGCGAACCTTGGCGAGCGCCGCGAGGCCGTCGGTGGCGACATCAGTCGCGTAGCCCGCGAGAAGCAGGCCCTTCTGAAGCATTCTTAACACTTCGATGCTGTCATCGACGCATAGCACACGAAACGGCGCCGTTGGCGGCGAGTACTGCGGGTGGGTTGTCACTGGATCGGGCGGGACGGAGTGCGTCTCCCTGTGAATTATATTCGCCTCGAAACGCCGGATCGGTCGTCTCGTTACGCCGCGACGCGTCCTTGTCTTCGCAGGACGAAGGTTGCGCGTCATTCATGGGATCAAAATCAGCGCGTTCGCTTGCGTATAGAAGCTTTACCTCAATGATCATCTTGGGTATATCCGATCTCCATGCCCTCTATCCCCAAGAAAGTCATCGATCGGCTTACAGCAGGCCTTAAGCGATTCCAGCCCATTCTTTCTACGTCAAAAGCTCGCGATGACGGCGAGGCGGATACGGTAATGATCGTGACTGACATGCTCGCAGATGTATTTGGATACGACAAATATTCCGAGGTCACGGCGGAATACGCAATTCGGGGGACATACTGCGACCTGGCGACAAAACTGGAGGGCACTGTGCAGGCCTTAATCGAGGTTAAGGCAATAGGCCTCGAATTGAAGGATCAACACGTAAAGCAGGCCGTCGATTATGCCGCTAACCAAGGTGTTGATTGGGTTGTCCTGACCAATGGAATCCATTGGCGAGTTTACAACGTCATTTTTGGCAAACCGATTGACCAGGAGCTTGTCATCGATATCGACATGTGCGGCTTAAGTCCCAAGAGTAAGAGCGATCTCGAAGTGTTGTATCTATTTTGCAAAGAAGGCTGGGTTAAATCGGTCTTAGGCGATTACCAGTTGCAGAAACAGGCACTGAGCAGGTTTTTCTTGGGCGCGCTAGTCCTTAGCGATTCCGTTCTAGAAGTCATTCGCCGCGAGTTGAGGCGGGTTTCGCCCGACGTAAGAATTGAGATCGAGCAAATCAAGAATGTCCTGGCTTCGGAGGTTCTTAAGCGAGAAGTGATCGACGGCGACAAAGCTATTGAAGCTCGCAAGAAAATTGCGCGCGCCGCGACGAAGCTCCTTCGCAAGCGTGCCAAGGAGGGGGCTGAAGCCCAAGTCGCGCCTGGAGAAGAACCCGCGATTGCTGGTTGAGCATTGCCGGAGATTCACAGATTGACCGTTTCTTCTGCCCTCTAGTTAATCAATGGGCTTTCGATTTCGCCGCACATTCAGCGTCATACCGGGAGTTCGAATTAATCTCGGAAAGCGCGGCGCTTCGGTCAGCGTCGGCATTCGCGGTGCGAATGTCACGATGGGGTCGGACGGAACTCGCGCATCGGTGGGTATTCCGGGAACGGGTGCAAGCTACACCACAAGAATTGATCGAGTTCCCATGACAAATTCGGATGTTCCATCAGCCTCTCCTTGGGTTGCGGTACCAGCGATCCTTCTCGCCATCGGCATCTCGGTGGCGATCGCGTTCGCCGCAAATAACGCCTTCGACGTCGGTGCCATGATCTTTTTCGGCACCGTCATTGTTTGTCTACCGTGGTTACTTATTGCATCGAACCGGCAATCGAATATCGAAGACTGTGACGCTCGGCCTCCGCCAATACCCGCTCCGTTACCCGCTCGCAAATATCACAAGATCATGGAGGAGGCACAAGCGCGGCAGGGTGAACGGGCCGCCGCGGACTCTTTGTTGCGCGAGGAAGAACGCATCACCCAGCTCCTTGTTCGAGCCAGGTGTTTTTACAGAAACGGCGAAGAGCAGGTCGGACCTGTCTCATTTTTCCGCGTCCGCGAGCTTATCGAGATGGATCTCCTCACCCCAGATGTCCAAGTGATCGCGGAAGGTTCCGATTACTGGCGCACTTACGCTGAATGGGAATTTATCGTCGTGCCGCCGCGCGATCATCCGACGTTTTCTAAATTGAGCAAAGCCGCACATCTTTCCTGCTTCTATCTGGATCAAGGCCGCGAAGTAGGGCCAATCTCGCTACTCGCGATCTTTCATTATATCCGCTCTGGGAAACTTTCGCCCCAAGTCAAAATTCGCACCGACGGATCTCGAGATTGGGTGTCGGCAGCCCAGATCTAGACCGCTCAGCCACTCGCGATAGGCGCGAATCTAAATGGTCGGATTTCTAGCTTACAAGGATGGCGCGAACAATGCGGAGATTCGCAGACCAGGCAGCTCAATTTTGGTCGGCGGCTATTCGCCTTGCTTCTCGTAAGTCGATCCGTACTGCATGACCGTGCTTCTCGAGAAGATGGAGAAGATTTGCACCGTTGAGCAACGACAATGGCTTACCGGCAGCAAATTGATATGCATCGGGGCCGTAATCGGCGGTAGTTACGAGAATCCCTTTCGTTGCTCCTTCATTTAACACTGTCCCATACAAATCCCGAACAGCTGATACACCAACCGTATGGGTATAGCGCTTTGCTTGAATGACAATTTTGCCTCCGCGAATCGGGTCTGGATCAAATGCAACAGCATCGACTCCTCCGTCCCGACTCGCTTGCGTCACTTTCACCTCACCGCCGTTCGCTGAGAACTCCTTCGCGAAGACCTCCCGTATAAGGTGCTCGAATTCTTCCCATTCCATCGTCGCAAGATTAAAACCCTCGGCAAGCGTTTCGGCAACATCATGCGCTGTGACAAACCTGCTGTCTTCACGGGATATGGTGCAAATGGGCGCGATTGCTGTAATGCTGTGAAGCTTAGAGCTGCCTATCCCGCGCAATGATTTAAAACACGCTTTAGGGTCAATTCGCTCAAGATTTATGTCCAAGAATTCATCCCTGCGGACGGTGATGGACATAATGCACGTTGTCGTTTCTTTTCCTTTGGCTGGGTCGATCGCTGTAACCCATCCGTTAAATGTTATAGCCTCCAGGGTCCTGACTGAGTCTGCACAAAAAAGGTCGCGCAAAACGCGGAGGCAAATTTGGTAAACGACAGAATCGTAAAGCCGTGCTTGATCGGCGTCGCTGTAAAAAATTTCGACTAATTCGTCTCGTGCCTTTACAAAGCGCACTTCTTTGATGCGTGGCATTTGATCAGGCGCGGGCAGCGAATATTCAACGATTAGGGATTTGCTGGTAGGCGTATACTCCAGATCGAAATCCGGCGAAGGCAGCGTCGCGTGGGTGGTTCGCGAAAGGACGGCTTCGCACAATGATGTAATCGCAGTCGGGACGCCTGACTCAAAGGCCGAACGCATTTCATCAATGGCTCGATGCTGGTCTGCAAGCTGCGCGTTATGTTGTGATTTCCCGGCTTGCCACGCATTCATCTTCTTAGCGTAGGCGCACTGAAGTGATTCATTGTCGTGACGGATAGATTCGACCCTATCTGCCCAGAGCTTATTTTGAAGCGCGGTCTGTGCCGATGCCGCTTCTTGTTTTCGCTTTGTCCGACTGGGGACAATTCTATCGAGAAAAGATAGACTTGGAACGACGATCGAG
>JBEEHO010000237.1:0-8033 GCA_041167425.1 Verrucomicrobiota bacterium
CCGATGGCCCCCTTCCCTGGCCCGGGACCATAGCCGACAACCTATCGCAGCTTACTCCTGGAGCGTCCATCACTGTTCCGGACGTTCTCTTTGCCAAGATCGAGGATACCCAGGTGGCAGAGTGGACGCAACGTTTTGGCGGCGCTGGCGGCGAGAAGAGCTAGCTTGGCTGAAAGGTGTTATCGCACTGTCCAACTCCGGGCTAGAGGCAGCCCGGTCCATTGCTTCTTGGAGACGGTCTCAAGCAGAGCTGAACTAGAATTTCTTCGTGACGCGAACGTAAACGAAGCGGCCGGTAGCATCGTAAGTGAAGCCGGGATAACCAACCCCATTCCCGCCTTCGCCGAAGGCATGCGGTGGATCGCGATCCAGGACATTGTTGCATCCTACGGTAAGGCGCAGGCCATTCAGGAGCCGTTGCCAGGTTGCCAGACTCGAAACGGTCGCGACAGTCGACGGCGCTTTACTATCCTTGGAAGTAGTAGCAGCCTGGCTTTCTTCGGCGTAGGTGAAGTCATAGGAGGCCTGAAGGTCCAGGGTAAAGGTCTGCTTGACGTAGTGAGGCACAGGGTCGTCTTGCGGTCCATGTTCGTGGAAGCCATCGATGTAACGCACAGTGCCAATGACATCGAACCCCTTCCAGGCCCAGTCGAGCCGGGTATCGGCCTTCCATTTATAATAGCCCTCATCCGAAGCGCCTTCATTGGTGGTCCTGCCACGCAGGTTGTCGGTCCGTCCCAGTTCTGTTTGCTTGGAGAAGAACGCGTCAAGGTAGGTTGCCTGAGTGAGGGAGGTAAAGGTGCCAATGGATGTTGGCCACTGGTATTGGATCCCGAAGTCGATCCCGCGCGCTGTCTGGGAAGCTGCGTTCTGATTGGCGAGGACTATGCGCGAGATTGCTCCCACCTGACCGGGCCCCGGGCTGGGAAGGCGCTCTACCCTCTCTCCCGGCAGTAACGCTCCCATTGCTTCCCGCGCCAGCACTTGATCGGGCGTTGGGGCTTGGACGACTCCGGTGCGCTCGATGTCCCACAAGTCGAGCGAAAGGGTCAAACCAGGAACGTATTTCGGCGAGTAAACCGCGCCGGCACTAAAGGTGCGGGAATCCTCTGGCTGGAGGTTTGGGTTACTCGTGGTGAGAACAGGCGTTTCCGATTCGAAGGTCGGCGCACGCGTTGCTGGATCGATTCTAAGAGGGTCGTGCGAGGCTTGAATGCTGGACATGGGAGAAGAAAACAATTCCTCGAGGGAAGGCTCGCGAAATCCTTCCCCGGCGGTGGCGCGCAAAGTAAGTGATTCGTCGAGCGGCTGCCAGCGGAGGCCAACCTTCGGGACCAGAACGTTAGTGTTGTTATTCAAGAATTCTTCAAACCGGGCCGCCGCTGTTACGTCCAGGGCATGGACGCCGGGGATGGCGTTCTTCTCGCTAAAGATTGGTATGGTCGTCTCCGTGTAAAGCGCATAGGACTTTCTTCCGCCATGGGCAGGAGCAATGGCTGAATTGCCGGCGACATCGCCGATCACGTTGAGCTGATCCGGAGACTCATCCAGTTCTTCGCGACGGAATTGCCCGCCGAGGGCGAAGCCTACGCCACCTGCCGGCAGGTCGACGAGCGCGATGGTATAAATGTTGGCGTCGACCGTGGCGAGCTTTGAGGTATCCAGGTCGGTGGGATGAATTCTGGCGAAATCCACCGTGGCCTGGTTCCCCGGAATGGGAACGCGATAATCGCCGAACGGATTAAAGGCAACGGTCGTGCCGATGTACTCGGATGAGCCAGGCCTGAAAATAGGATCAGCTTGGTTCACGATGCGATTGAACCTCGAGATGGAGACCTGTGTCCCGGTGGTGGTGTTCTTGATCTGGCTATAACGAAACGCGGCATCGTAACCCCAGGTTCCGTCAAACAGCTTGTCCCCTCTTACTCCGAGCGTCCCGAGATACGCATCGGTTTCGTTATCGAACAAACGATTTCCAAACTCCGCCAGGCGCGCGCGCGTGCCGCCGGAAAGAATTTGATTGAACGGGTTAAAGGGGTTGAACGCTCCCGGTGTTACACCCGTTTCGGCATAGGTCGGGCCACCAAACGGGGTGGTGCCCGCGAGGTTCGCCACCCGGGGCGGAATGGCCACGGTGATTTGCCCGGCCGTTTGGAAGTTGCCAGTGGCGGGAGGCGCCAGTTCGTTATGCGTCTTCACATTCTGATACATCATGTCGCCATAGAGAACCACCTGGTCGCCAAAGAACTTGTGATCGAAACTGACATAGCCGCCGTAACGTTCCGACTCGGGAAAGGAGAGCGAGAACTGGTTAAAGTTGAACCTGTTTGCGTAGTTAGGCGTGTAAGTGTAAGCCGAGGCCGGCGCCAGGCCATTAGTGAGAAACGGGGCGTGGGCAATAGTTGTGGGATCGGCGATCGCCGGACCGCCCGCTTCCACGACGGCCGCGCGGGTTACTTCGAGGTTATAGGGACTCGCGTTAGAGCTTAGGAAAGGCGGGACGGCGGAGTAACTCCGGTCGCGGTTCGCGATCGAGTTTCGATGATAGTAGTTAATGACGCCGGTGATGTTGGTATTGCTGTTGCCAACTCCGAAGATGATCGAGGACGAGAACTGTCCGGTATCGTCATTGAGGGTATTGCCATATTCGACGGAAGCTTCCGCGCCATTATAGTTATGGCGCCTTTTAATATTCACCACACCCGCCACCGCGTCGGCGCCATAGGTGGTGGAAGCGCCGTCCTTCAGAATTTCGATCGACTCGATGCTGGCTTGCGGGATCGAGAGCAGGTCGATGAAGACAATGCCGGCATTGCTCGTGGGATAGGGCGCGACCCGTCGGCCATCGAGAAGGATGAGCGTCGCTCTGGCATCGAAACCGCGCAGCGAAATAGTCGCCGCCCCGACGGCAGTATTGGAACCGTTTTCATTATTCGAAACGGGAACACCATTGGCATTGGCGACCGGAAGATTGCGGAGAAGCTCCTCCACCGTGCGTTCCCCTGATTTATTAATCAGGTCGCGGTTAATGTTCAAGACCGGGTTCGGGCCTACCTCCTGGGCTGTGGGAATATTCGAGCCGGTAACAATAACGCGCTCGGTCGAAACCTCCGCGCGATCGATCACGGTTCCGTTTTCATTATAAGCTACTACTTCCGAGGTGGGCTTCGGGGAAGGTTCCTGCGCGGATACGCTGAATGCCGGGATAAGAGGCAGGCCCGCGCTGAGGGCGAGAGCGGTTCCGAAGAATCCAAACTTTGCCAGTCCAGATCTGATCATATAATATCTCCTTCGTTAGGGGTTCCCCGCAGGGATTAACAAAAAACGCCGCAGACCTTCAAGATTAATTTTGAATAATTTCGTTAGGCCGCCTCCGCGTGTCGCGAGCGTGGTGCATACAACGGTTCGTTAGGTCAAGTGCGACCGAACCAGTCCAGCCTTCTCCGGTCTTGGGCGCCGCGATTTCGCCAGATCCGCGGCGACCTAAAACCTACTTGTCGATAGTTACTCGAACGGTTTCCACGAGCACGTCGTCGACATAGAATTCGACGCGATATTTTCCTTCGGCCCAGCCATCCGGCGGGCGGCCCAGGGTGAAACGGGCGCTGGCATCGGGAGTCGGGGCGGCGCTTTCGGTCTCGTCGATGATGAAATTCGGTTCGACGATGTCGCCCACGTCCTCGGCGACCCAGGCCACGCGAACGGTTGCACCCTGGGGAAGATCGTGGCCGTGCCACCTCACGTAAATGTTCGCAACGCTGGATTTGAATTGCGTCTTCAAACCGCCTGCGGGATCGCCCGAGACTTCGACGGTCAGCTTCTTCGGAGGAGTGGCCGGTTTACTCTCATCCGTCTGCGCGGGAATCTCCGATGGGCTCGGGGCGGAAGTAGGCGCGGCTGGCGGCGGCGGACTTTCGGATTTGGGCGCAAGCGCCGGCTGCTTCTCTTCCGGTTTCGCGACGACAGGTGATGGCGTTGGCTGGGGCTTTGCCGCGCCTTCCGTCATCTTTTTCAGTTCCAGCGTGACCCGCTGCAAAACGCCCGGACCTCTCACCACCGTGGTTTCCTTTACGAATCCCGTCCCGGGAACAAACCACCGATCCACCTTGATCGACATGAGCGACGAATCTTCGCATTGAAGATGAAAGGCGCGGAACCGCGCCGCGGGCACAGTCACGTTCTCTTCGGCCACGACGGTGAAATGCTGATGCATTTTCACGCCCGCGACCTCCCCCTCCTGGTCCCAGGCAGTCCCTACCTTCAACGGCGCCGCGATCATGGTTTCCGGCGGATCCAGTTTCGCGATTTTTCCATCCTTCAAACTGCGGGCGAGGCACACCAGACCGTGCTCGTTCCCGCTCACCAGCTCCGTTTTCGAGACCACGTTACCGGAAAGTGTTTCCAGTTTTACGACCTCTTTGCCCTCGAAAACCTCCTTGCCTGCGCGAACGGTCACAACAGAATGCACCGGCGCGGCGCCCGTGAGCGTTTCCGTGGAATCATATTCCCAGGACGTTCCATCGGCAGTCGGCAAAAGCGGCTCAGCCCGGACATTGGCCGCGAGAAGGAGCCCGAGTGCCAGGAATAATTTTCGCATGCGGTCTCAACTCTTATCCACGCGGTTGCACTTGGCGAGTGGTGAGATGCGAATGCCGGGAACTCCGCTCCTGCTGCTGATCCTGCTCCTGCTCCTGATCTTGATCTTGATCTTGATCTTGATCTTACTCCTGGTTTTGTTCGAAAAGAGCATGAGCAGGATCACGATCAGGAGCAGGAAAAGAAGAGGGAGAGAAGGGGGGAAACCGGAGTCTACGGGGCTCGAACCCGCAACCTCCGCCGTGACAGGGCGGCGCTCTAACCAATTGAGCTAAGACTCCTCGCGAAAAGCGAAGCAGGTTAGGTCGCGCACTCCGTGCCTTCAACCTCTTTTTCGAAGCATTGAGGATTGCCTGTTGCGCGCGCGATGGATACAACAGCCGGACTTCCCGGCTCATGGCCCACGACGTTTTCATCTCCCATTCCACCCGGGATAAACCGGTCTCCGACGCGGTTTGCGCTGCCTTGGAAACCGCCGGGATCCGCTGTTGGGTCGCGCCTCGCGATGTGCAGGCCGGCCGCTCGTTTGCGGGGGAAATCACCCGCGCGATCCAACAAAGCAAAGCGATGGTGCTAATTTTCTCGGCGAACTCGAACACCTCGTCGCAAGTCCTGCGTGAGGTGCAACTCGCGGTCGATTCCCAATTGCACATCCTCCAGTTCCGGATCGAGGAGGTGCTGCTCAACGACGACCTCAAGTATTATCTCAGCACTCCGCATTGGCTCGACGCCATGACGCCGCCGCTGGAGAGCCACCTCGGCCGCCTTACGACCTCGCTCAAGGCATTACTTGGCAAAACCGACTCTGAGACCACGGGATCGAGCGGTGGGCTGCCCGCGGAGAAAAGGAACGACCGAGAGGTCGCGCCGGGCGTGAAGGAGCGAGCGCCCGCCGGGTCCGGGACAGGAAGATCATCTCGCCCAAAATTCTGGCTCCCTGCTCTCTTGGCGGCCATCCTGATCGGCGGGGTCGTGCTCGGGGCAATTATTTTCCGCGCGCGCGCTCGATCCAAGACAGAGGCCCGGCCCGAAATGACCGCTTCGCCGATCGCTCGCGCGACCATGGCGCCCACCGAATCAGCGGTGGCTAATGGACCACCCGGCCAGGCTTTCCCGATTCCGTCCGAAAAAAAGACGAAGGTTTTCAGTCACAACTTCGAGACGACCTCACCGATTGTGCGGCCGCTCTTCGGCCCGGCGGTGATGAGTGTGCTCAACGCGAAGGGCGAAGGGCAGATCACCGGAAAAGCGCCGGGCATTCTGCCCGCGATGTTCGACGAGCTTCTGCTCGATGACTTCATTCTGGAGTGCGGCATGCGCGCGGAGAGCGTTCCGCCCGGCGCGCGCTACGGATTTATTTTTCGCGCGGCCGACGTCAAAAACGGCGGCATCGAAAAATATTACGTGCTTCTGCTCGATCCGAATCAGAACCTCGCGGTCCTGAGCTGGTGGATGGAAGGGCGATGGATGATGAACCCGGAGCAGCCGGTTCCGGCGGGATTACTCAAAGTGGGGCGAAAAAGTCGGGTCACGCTCGAAGCGCTGGGGAATCAATTCCGGGTCTTCATCAACGATCGATTCGCCACCGAGTTTTCCATGGAGGGATTGAAAAATGGAAGAATCGGGCTCTGTCTTTTGGGGGTGGATTCGAAACCGTGGACAGTTCATTTCGATAACCTCCAGGTCTTTACTCCGCCGGCGAAAGAAACGAGTGAGACAGCTTCACCTGCCGGCCCCTCTTCATCGGCCGGCGTGAATCGCAAAACCTTTGAGCAATCTTGGGACTTCTCCGCTGGAATGCTTCACGATGTTCGGACGGAGGGCGTGGAAATAGTCGATGGAAGCACCTGGAAATTGACCGGCGGAAAACACCTCCGCTTTCTCACTGCGAGCAAAAGTTTCCTTGAAGCCACCTTTGATGTTCCGGACGAGGTCGAGCCACCAACGCGCCTGACGGTTCGCCATCTTTCATCGTCGCCCGATGGGAAGCAAGCTGGCTTCTCCCCGGTTCGAATCACGCTCAACGGCAATGAAATATTTCGTGACAGCCCGGCGAAGATGACCTGGACCGAAGACCAAATCGATCTTGGCCGGTACGTGCAGCCGGGGCGAAACACCCTGCTCTGGGAATATCTCGACGGCGCCCAGAGCCATTACTGGCTCAAATCATTCCGGCTCAGCGGCGGTAAATAATAACGACCGACACGCGAGCTGCACTCCATGGTTTGCGGCGCGGCGCGCGCGGCTTATAATCGGACAGCCTCTCCGAATGAACGACGAGCGCAGCAAAGAATTCGAAAACCCGGACGATCGCCCGGGTAAGCGCGAGCTTAGCTTGCTCGAAGCCTTCGATCTGATTCTCGGTTCGATTCCTCCGGACGATCGAAATCGTCGCGACCTGTTTCTCATCCGCGCGGAAATTGCCGCCCAGGAAGAAACAATCGGCGAAGCCCAGGAGATGATCCAAAAGCTCGAGGAGGTCATTAAGAAAGTAACCTCGCCCGCAAACCGTATCGGGACTTACCTCAGCAATCCTGCGCGCGAGACGGCGCACATCGTCGTGGGCGGCGCCGATTATTATTGCAACGTCGATCCGCGCATCAGTCTGGCGAAGCTGAAGAAAGGGACGCGCGTTCTCGTCAACGAGGCTTATGTGATCGTGGGCGACCTCGGTTTCGAGACCGCCGGGCCGGTGACGAAAATCACTGAGGTGCTGGGGGCCGATCGGCTCCGGGTCGGCTCCGAACACGGCTTGCAATCTTTGATCCTGCAGCGCTCCGCCGAGCTGATGAAGGCGACGTTGAAATCGGGGGATGAAGTTCGAGTCGATCCGAATTACCGGATCGCGCTGGAAGTTCTCGCGCACCCGCAATCACGCGAACATTACCTCGACGACGTGCCGGAATTGCCGTGGGAAAAGGTGGGCGGCCAGGACCAGGCGTTGCAGGCGATCAAGGACGCGATCGAGCTGCCGCTCATCCACGCTGAGCTCTTCCAAAAATTCCATCACGCGACACCGAAAGGATTTCTGCTCTACGGCCCGCCGGGCTGCGGCAAGACGCTCATCGGCAAAGCAACCGCTTACAATCTGACCAAGCAACTGCGCGATAAGACCGGCGATGAAATGAAGGAATACTTCATGCACATCAAAGGCCCCGAGATTCTCAACATGTGGGTCGGCGAATCGGAGCGGATCGTGCGCGAAATTTTCGCCACCGCCCGCGAGAAACGGCGTGAAGGTTTTCTCCCGTTCCTCTTCATCGACGAAGCGGAAAGCATCCTCGGCACGCGCCGCTCGTCGCGCTACTCAAACATTCTTTCCACGCTCGTGCCGATGTTTTGCTCGGAAATGGACGGCATCGATTCACTCGATGACGTCGTGATCATTCTCGCTTCCAATCGCGCCGACTTGATCGATCCGGCGATCCTCCGGCCCG
>JBEEHO010000238.1:0-11857 GCA_041167425.1 Verrucomicrobiota bacterium
TGCGCCCAGAGTCGTTGTTCAAGATTCCGGGGTTATTCGTCTTACTTGGAAGTATCGTCAATGCGGGAAAAAGCCTTGCCACAGCGATTGTGTTTCAACAGTCTGCAGTCGCATCCCCAACCAAGAACGGTCTGACTTGCAACTACCGAAGCAACCTCTACTTCGCGCAACTCTCAGAGGCATTGTCGCGGTGCTCTTCGTTTTGCGGCTGAGCTCATGCGCAAAGCCCCTCGCCGTCTCCTGCATCCGATGACCGCGAACGTGTCATTATCATCCAGGACGCGATCCCGGTTTCCGAGACGGAGGGGGCGTTGCGAGTGCTGGTCTCCACCGCGGAATCGATGGAGAAACAAGGAGCTAACACTCCCATCGAGGCCTTACGTGAGATTCCTTTCTTTGTGGGAACCACTCGGACGGAAAATGACTCGATGGGCGGTGATGGCAGCGCCTCCATCAATTTCTATGCGCTCGGTGCGCGCAATGTCCTGCCGCTAATCAATGGCCGCCGCGCTTTCGGTTTCTCCAACATCAACGCGATTCCGATCAGCGCGCTGGCCCGCACCGAAATATTGGACGGCGGCGTCTTCGGTACCGATTCAGCGGCTGGCGCCGTGAACTTCATCCTGCTCAATGGGCCTGGCGAAAAGCCTTACGAAGGAGCGGAAATTCATGCTCTTTACGGGAACACGACTGACTCGGATGCGCACGTTCGTCAGATCTATCTGCGTGGCGGCGTCACAGGGTCAGATGGAAAAGTTTCCATCGCAGCGTCGGCCGAATATTATTCCCGCGCGAACTTGTTTTCGCGCGACCGAGAGATCTCGCGCACCGGCGACTTAACTAACGACGCTACCGGTCTGGGGCTGGGCGGCGTAAACAATAACAGCCCCACCTTTGCCGGCCGGGTGTCCTTGTCGGGATCGATACTACCTGGGGGAGGCCAGCGCATCCTGATCGATCTCACGAACAATGCACCTACTCCCGCCAGCTATCGCGTGTTCGATGTCCCACCCGGGACGGATCCAAGCCGGTTCAATTTTCGCGCGTATACCCCGGCAATTCCCGCGGTGGAGAAAGCGATGTACTTCGTCACAGGAAGATACAAGCTTTTTGGCGACGGTCTCCAGCTCTACGGCGATATCCTGTATTCCAAAACGACGCAGGACAATGCCATCTCGCCGACCCCAATCGCTTTTACCAGCACCGCCAACGGATTAGGCGACGTCCGAAGCTCCCCCTTCAACCCATTTTCCGGTAACACTCTTACGTCGTTGAGGTATCGGACCGTCCAGGAACTCGGGCTTCGCGAATCCTTTTACGATCAGGATTACTACCGTTATGTCGCCGGCATGAATGGTGACTTCGATTGGAAGGACAACGCATTCGTCAGCCGCTTTGGTTATGACACAGGCTTTGTTTACGAGCGCGCGGACAAGTTGCGAACGGACAGCGGCGACTTCACACGCGCGGGGCTCAGAAACCAAATCCGTCTCGGCATTTTTGATCCCTTCATAGGTCAGTTTGCCCCGCCCGTGGGTGTAGCTCCCACTTATACCAACGGAGTGCAGACTGGCAGGCGTGCTTACGACAACATCGCCGGCGCTCAGGCCGCCTCCTACGTCGGCCATTCCTTCTCCCACGAGCGAGACTGGTTGGGCGACGTGAAGATGAACGCTCATCTTTTCCCGAACTGGTGGAACGGAGGCATCGATATCGCCGGCGGTTACGAACATCGGGAAGTTAACCAAAAGCAGATTCCTGACGCCGTCCAAGCTTCGGGCGATCAACTGGGCTTTACCCAGGCGCCTCTTTTTAAGTTCCGGCAGGAAGTCGACTCCTGGTTCTTCGAGTTGGGTATCCCATTAGTAACGGCGTCGATGAATATTCCGTTCGTGCGCTCACTCGAACTGAACATCTCCTGGCGGCGCGAGCAATTCAGCGAAACCAATCTCTTGCCGGTCGCAGCATCTCCCGTCCGAAGATCGGCCAGCTTTGCGAACGAGAATCCCGATGAAAACTTCGATGGCTCTCCGACCGTTGCACTTCGTTATCAACTGAACCCGGACCTGATGTTTCGCGCTGCCTGGCGACAGTCGATCCGGCCGGCGATTTTCGATGAGCTTTTCGCTCCTGTTTTCGAAAACTTCCCGGTCCTCTTCGGTGTAGGGAGAACCGTATCGCTTCAGCCGCCTGAAGGAGTTTGGGAAGGCGGAAACCCGAATCTGATTCCGGAAACCACCGATGCTTACTCAGCCGGCGTCGTCTGGACACCGAAGTTCCTCCCTGGCTTAACGATGACGGTGGACGCCTATCAGCTCTTCACCACGAACTTGATTCTCGATCCGGACTCCTTCGCGCAGATGCTAGTCTCTACAGGCGTCGTGGATCCGGACGGTTGCGGTCTTGGCGTTGTTGGCGGCAGTGGCCCGGGATTGGGCATCATTCGTTTTGCAGATGGAGCCGTGGAGTGCATCGATTCCGGCTTCGGCAATGGCGGTAAGCGTCTGGTTGAAGGTTTGGATGTCACGGCAAGCTACGAGCTTCCGATGGAACGCTTCGGGACGCTCACATTTTCGGGCGGTTGGAACCACTTCTTTAGCTGGAAAGCGCAGCCAGGTATTAGAAGTCCCACCACAAGCTTCCTGGGAAATTACAACCATCGGACCCTGCCATTCCTCCCTGGTGCGGTTCCCTGGAACAAGGGATTCCTGCGTGGGGAATGGGAATGGAGAGGCTTCGATTTCGTCGTCACGTGCAACTACGTTGGCGATTTCCGGGATGATCCCTCCTTCGACAGTATTGCCAGGGCCGGACGCCGAAATGTGCCGAGTTATGTCACGCTTGATCTGCAGTTGAGTTACGAGTGGAAGAAGCCCATGGCCGAAGCTGCGCCTACCTACGCCAAGGACGCCAGGAATATCATGACAACCCAAAGCGATGCTGACAGCTCTACGATCTGGCAGCGCTTGCTCTGGGGCACGAGAGTCACCATCGGCGTGAACAATGCCTTCGATCGCAATCCACCTACAGTGCTCGTAGCGCCGAATGATAACTACGACACTTCGCTCTACTCCATCCGAAACCGCTACTACTACATCGCCTTCAACAAAAAGTTTTGAAGAAGGAGAAACCGGCGCGTCAATAAAAGCTGGTCTCAAGTTTCATCTTTGATAGACCTCAACGATGAACCGGAGTGATCACGTCTTCGTAAGTCATTCGCACGAAGATTCGCCCGCCGCCGATTTGATCGTGAATGCACTCGAGGCGCGTGGTGTGCCGTGTTGGGTCGCTCCAAGGGATGTGCCCGCGGGCGGTTCTTATGCAGAGGCGCTGCTGAATGCCATCGAGGCCGCAAGCTGCTTCGTCCTGATCTACAGCGAGCACTCCAATGTTTCTTCGCACGTCGTGCGCGAGGTGGAACGCGCTCTGAAATTCGGTCTCAACATCGTTCCAGTTCGTTTCGATGATTCCACGCCATCGAAGAGCCTCGATTATCTCCTCGCGACCGTGCACTGGCTTGCCATTACGCCGAATTCCCGGGATCGATCCATCGGAAAAGCGGCGGAACAGATCGCCGCCTGCGTGGCGCAATTTCAAAGTAAGCGCCCGGTCGCGGACCCGGCTCCGGTTCAACCAGCGCGCGTCCCCGTGGCAGCGCCTGCCGCTCGGCCGAAGCGACACTTGCTTTGGCTTGGAGCCGCGATCGTGCTGGCAGCGGCTGCCGGCTTGATCGCATTCCTCTTCTGGAGAAATCAGTCGAATCCCGCGACCGCTCAAAAAAGCGAAGCCGCTGCGAACCTGTCGTCCACACCTTCAGCGACGGCGGCTGCGACTGCCCGCGCTCAGCTCGACCAGACCGAGATGCCGCTCGCGGTCACGCATCGATATTTCGCTTTGTTAAATAAACGGAATGCCTCGGCTGCCTTCAATCTTTTGGCCGAGGACTTTCGCCGGCATCTTTCGATCGCAAAATATGCCCGGAACGTCGGGTTGACTCCGCCGGTGCGGCTCGTGGACGCCACGACCATTTCCAAGAGCGAACAACGAGCCAGCGTGAACGCCGTTTTCGAGGATACCGATCCAGCATCCCCTCAGCCGCGGTGGCAGGGACCGATCGAGTTTGTGCTGGAGTCGGGCGGTTGGCGCATCGCGAGCATGAAAAATCTTTGGGCGGCAAGTGGCCGGCCCCGACACAACGCGGCCAGTGATTCCGACGACGAGCCGGTGTCCGAGCCCAGCCCATCAACGCCTGCGTCAACGCCGGCGCCCTCAGTTGCAACCGTGCCCAGCCCCGCGCATCAAGCTGTGTTTGGGATTGTGCAGGATCCGGATGGGATCGCGAACGTCCGCGACCAGCCCTTTATCCATGGGAAAATTATTGCCGTGGTCAAGAATGACGAACGGGTGGAAATCGACGGCATGCAAGGCGAATGGGTCCGTATCGTTCTGGGACCTGGCCGAGGCGGCTTCCTCCATAAAAGCCGCGTCAAGATTAGCCCCGACAAACGTTAGGGGCTCGGCACGGCGCTGCGTTCAAGAGGAAATTTCGAGGTCAGCCGCGGGGAGCATGCGGTGGGGCCCTGGGCACCCGCCAAAAAAATACGCTCTTTCGGCCAGCTCACCCGAATTCAATGTTAACTATGATTAAACACAGACTTTTGATCGCAGCTGTCGTCCTCATGGGCGCACTGCTTCCTTCGGCCGCGAGCGCCGGCCGGATCAGTATTGAGGTCGGAGATCGCCCGTTTTATCGCGGCGCAACGTACTGGGATAATGACTGGGAAATGATTTGGGTGCCGGGCCACTGGTCGCCTCATCATCGCGAATGGATTCACGGTCATTATATGCGCGGTAAAAACCACCGGAGACACGATAATTGGTATGAGAATCGTGACCGGCCCCGGTACGACCGGCAGGACGATCGAAGATACAATGAAGATCGCCACTAACACCCGGCGGTTTCGAGAATAGTGGGACGGCACGGAGCATCCCTCCGATCTGGAGGGATGCCTCCGTGGCGTATCAAACTTTGGCGGCGAAATGCTTTAAACCGCTGCGAGCGGGAAAGAATCTTCGGCTTACGCGAACATCCGCTGATTGACCGTTTCCGTCGTTTCGTGCGCCGTTATGGATGGCGTATCGAGTAACTCCCTCACCTTTCGCGCGAGTGCCGCCGGAGTATAAGGCTTCAGCAGGAGTTCGATTCCCGGATCCAGCATGCCGTGGTGCGCAATCGTGTCATCGGTATAACCCGACATAAACAGAATCTTAAGGCCCGGATGGTCCGCCATCAGTTCATCCGCCATCACTTTGCCACCCATCGCGGGCATGATCACATCGGTGACGACCAGGGCAATCGGTGCTCCCTTGTGCTCGCGCGCCGCGCGCAAGCCATCGCGGCCGTTCGAAGCTAAGAGCACCTCATAACCCTGCTTTTCCAACACGCAGCGCGCCAGATTTCTAAGCGACGGCTCATCTTCCACGATCAACAACGTTTCCGTGCCGCCCTTCGAGTGCGCGATTTGGATCGGTTCCACGACGCCATGAGACGGTTTCTCAACGCGCGGGAAATAAATGTTGAAGGTGGTGCCTTGGCCGAGTTCGCTCGAAACGCCGATATGCCCGCCGGATTGCCGGACAATGCTTTGGCAGGTGGCCAGTCCCAACCCCGTCCCTTTGCCTACCGGCTTGGTCGTAAAAAAGGTTTCGAACAAATGTGCTTTGACTTCGTCGGTCATGCCGGTGCCTGTGTCACTGACACTTAGTTTCACAAAGTTGCCGGGCATCTCGCCCGGATGAACGTCAACGTGCTTTTGATCCAACGTGACGTTGTCGATGGCGACTGTGATCTTGCCCCCGTCAGGCATGGCGTCACGGGCATTAACCACCAAGTTCATAAGGACCTGACCGATGTAGCCGTTGTCGGCCCGGATGTAACTGCGATTATTTCCGGGAATGATCGTCATGTCGATGTTCTCGCCAATAAGGCGACCGAGCATGCTCTCAAGTTTTTGGACTGTGCTTTCGAGATCAAGAACGACGGGCTGCACCGTTTGTTTGCGGCTAAAGACAAGCAGTTGCTTTGTCAACCCGGCGGCGCGCTCCGCGGCCTTCCGGATTTCCTCGGCGCCTCTGTAAAGGGTGCTCCCCGGGGTCAGGTCCGCCAACATCACTTCGTTATAGCCAATGATGACGGCCAGCACATTGTTGAAATCGTGGGCCACGCCGCCAGCGAGCTGACCGATCACTTCCATTTTTTGAGCCTCGATAAAGCGAGTCTCGAGGCGCTCCCGTTCGCGTCGCGCAGCGACTTCCTGCATGGCCCGCTCGACCGCGGGAGCGAGCCGCGCAAGTCTTCCTTTTAAGATGTAATCGGTCGCCCCGTTCTTGAGCGAATCGATTGCTCTCTCCTCACCTAACGTCCCAGACACGAAGATCACGGGTAAGGCAGGGTGCTTAGCCTGCGCGATCTTTAACGCCGACAGACCGTCAAACGCCGGCATCGAATAATCCGAAAGGATTAAGTCAATCTCACCGCCATCGAGCGCGGCTTCGAATTCGTCGCGGGTGTGAACACGGCGCGTTGTCGATGAGATGGCGCCGTCGTCCAGACTCGCCTGGACCAAGGCAGCATCATTCGCATCATCTTCCAGATGCAGAATCCTGAGAGGCTTCATGCCGCCTCCGATGCTGATGCGGACATGACTTCTGGATTGCGCAGCAAAGGGTCTTCAGTCGACGAGCGCGGCGGCGGTTCATTAATAGCTGCCCAGAAAATGCCGAGCCGTTTCACGGCCTTGATGAACTCGGAAAAATCAACCGGCTTCACCACATAGGCGTTCACTCCGTGTTGATAGCTCTCGATCAGGTCCGGCTCCTCGCGTGACGAGGTGAGCACGACCACCGGAATCGTTTTCAACTGCTCGTCGGCCTTGATGATCTTTAAGACTTCCAGTCCCGAGATTTTGGGCATCTTGAGATCCAGCAATACAACGACGGGTGGGCCGTCTTTACGTGTTTCAAATTTCCCGCGGCAGTAAAGATAATCGAGCGCCTCCTCCCCGTCGTGCACGACCGAGACGCTGTTGGCCAGATTATGCTCGTCCAAAGCCGCGAGGGTGAGCTCCACGTCATGGGGATCATCTTCTACAAGCAGGATACGTTTAATCATTTTAGGATTGGGATTTGGATTGGAAGTGAAAGATAGAAGGTCGCGCCGCCGTTTACCGCGCCTTCTGCCCAAACCCGTCCACCGTGGCGGTGAATGATGCGCTGGACATTGGCCAGGCCGATGCCCGTGCCTTCAAACTCGCCCACACTGTGCAGGCGTTGAAAAACGCCGAATAGCTTGTGAACGTACCGCGGATCAAAGCCCACCCCGTTATCGCGAATGAAGATCACCGTTTCCGTGTCGCCTTGCGGGAAGGTGCCGATCTCGATCTTGGTCTGCGGGCAACGGGCCGTGAACTTTATTGCATTGGCGATCAAATTGACCAACACCATGCGCAACAAGGCACGGTCACAGTGGATCACGGGCAACGGATGGATATCCCAAACGACATTTCGCCCTTTTAGATCGGCCTCAAAATCGCCCAAAGCATCCTGGACCAATTCATCGAGATTGACCTCGCCTTTTTTCATTCCCGAACGCCCGATCTTTGAGAATGAGAGCAGGTCATCAATCAAACTCCCCATCCGTTTGGCCGACCGTGAAATCGTAGCCAGGTAACCCACGCTTTTTTCCGACAGTGACGGTCCGGCGTGTCGCTGCAGCAGTTCCACAAAGCCCATCACATGGCGCAGGGGTGCCCGTAAATCGTGGGAGACGGAATAACTAAATGCCTCCAGTTCCGCGTTGAGCTCGTTGATTCGTTTCTCCCCCCGCTTGCTCTCCGTGATGTCACGCAGCACTTTCGACGAGCCTACGAGGGTACCCGTTGAATCCTTAATCGGGGAAACGGTAACGGAAACGTCGATTTGCTGGCCGCCCTTTGCCAGGCGCACCGTGTCGAATGGCCGGATACTCTCACCCCGGTTGATCTTTTCGAGAATTTGCTGTTCCTCATCCAGCCGCCCAACTGGAAGCAAAGGTGTGATTGGTTTCCCAATCATTTCTCCGGCCGAATATCCAAAGATCTTCTCGGCGCCGCCATTCCAGCTTTGGATGATTCCCTCCAGGTCTTTCCCGATAATCGCGTCCTCCGAGGATTCCACGATTGCGGCAAGCCGGAGGGCCGTTTTCTCCGCCTGTCTCCGTTCGGTCGTGTCGCGGATGTTGCACTGGATGAGGCGCTTTGTGCCCTCCAGATAGGCGCTGCTGATAAACTCAACCTCCACCCGCCGCCCATCCTTGGTTTCCAAAGGCAAACCTTCATAGCGAAGCCGGTCTTTGATCCGGAGTTCCGCGAAGGCGACTTTGGAAGCAGCCTCACCCTTGAACGGGCCGATGTCCCACAGTTTCCGGCCCAGGAATTCCTCCTGCGAATAACCGAGGAGAGCTTTCATGAACGGATTGGCATCCACCACCTGTCCGGTGCCAGCGTCGAGGATAAGAATCCCATCTTGGGCTGTCTCGAACAGCCGCCGATAGCTGATGCCCGAGTCGAGGATGGCTTGCACACTGCGCGCCTCGGCGTGGTCCCTCCTCGTATTAGCTTCGTCGGTCCGCGTATTGGCCTCGTCGGTCCTGAGGTTGGCCTGATCTGCCCGAGTGTTGGCTTGCGCTGTTCTCGCCTCGGCTTGTTTCGTTCGAGTGTTTGCCTGATCAACCCGAGTCTCCGCCTGCTCACCCTGCGTCCCCACGCCAGTGTTCGCCATCGGATCCAGGAAAGGCTCATCGCGAAGCAACCGGATGCCCAAGGTCTCCGCTAACTTGGGCAGGACCGCCACCGACATCTCTTGTAACTTCTTTTTTGCCACGCTTCGCTGGGAAGCATCGAACACGCCCCTGACTCGTGTTCTCCCTCTGAGAAATACGCGTTTATGGATGGTACAATCTGGTAGGGACGGATGAGACTGATGCATCCAGCCTCATGGTCGTTTGTGATTCCACGAGGCAATTCGCAGGGGAGCGGCGGGCCTGCAATCCAGGCAGCGACCCAGTTTGCCCATTCTCACGCAGCCTGCGCCGCAGCACCAAGGGCGTACGGCTCGCGCGGTTGCAAGAGAGTGCCCGGCGGGCAAGCCGGCAGACGAATGCGCACGGTAGCTCCCGCGCCCGGTTCGCTATCGATTTCGAGCGTGCCCTGATGGCGTTTGATGATGCCGAACACCATGGCCAGGCCCAGGCCGGTTCCATGATCGCCTTTGGTCGTGAAGAACGGCTCGAGGCAGCGCTCTTTTACTTCGGGAGACATTCCTGTTCCGGTATCGATTACCTCCAGGATGGCGGTGCCATCCTCCTCCCGCGTCCTGAGCGTGATGACGCCATGGGCGGGGATGGCGTCCAGGGCGTTGAAAATCAGATTGGTCAGCACTTCGCGCAGTTCGGCGCCGATCCCGGATGCCGTCACGTCGTCGTTCAGATCGGCCTGGAACGAAACCACTTTGTCGATCTCACGTTTTGCGCAACGCGGCCTGGCCAGGGCGATCGATTGCGTGGCGATTTCATTTAGGTCGAGCAGCTCGAACAAATCCGCTGCGTCGCGCGGGCGGTAAAAATCTCGCAAGCGGCTGACGACGTGGGCGCCGTCCCGCCCTGCCGTATTGATGATGCGCAGGTATTCGAGCGCGGTCGCTTCATCGCCGCGCGCCGTTGGGTTCGTGAGCAACATTTCGCTGTAGCCGATGACTGACATGAGCGCGTTGCTGAAATCGTGGACCACGCCGCCGGCCATTTCGCCAAAGGCGCTCAGCCGTTCCTGCTGCACGGCCTGGCGCTGCGCGGCCTGCAAATCCGTGAGCGCTTTTTCGAGCTGGCCGGTGCGCTCCCGAACGCGCTCCTCCAGGAGATGATTTTGCTCCTCAATTTCGAGCCGGAGAAAACGAGCCTGCAGGAGATTTCGAATCCGCATGCTCACTTCCGAGGGATCGAACGGCTTCACCAGCAGATCGGTGGCGCCCGCCGCGAGCGCCCGGCGTTTGTTTTCGGCAGTGGCGTCGCCGGTCAGAACAAGGACGGGAACCTGCTCTTCGCCGTGTCTTCTCGCGCGCAATCCCTCGAGGACCTGCAAGCCACTCATTCCCGGCATCATCAGATCCAGGAGAATGAGATCGGGCTTGAAGGCTTCGATCATTTCGAACGTGCGCGTCGAATCGTTGATGCTCTCGAGCTTCGAATAGCCGATCCGATGAAGAAAGTTTGTCATCAGGCACGTACTGCTGACTTCATCGTCCACCATCAGGATGTGGGCTTCCTTCAAGGTGGCTTCGTTCATAAAGAGAAGTGCGCCGGGTTTTTCGGCGCCGGGATAATCTCAGGCCATGATGACCGGCGGGGCGAGACGGCCCACGGCGGCGAGAAGGAGTGAGGGTTCCACGGGCTTGGCCAGAAATTTCATGCCGCCACGCTCGACCGAGCCGCCTCCCGCTTCCGCATGAGTCACCAGCCCGGTCAGGAAAAGGATGGGAATATCCCGGAGGCGCGAATCCATCGCCGCCTCGTGCGCGAGATCGCCGCCGCACTTGCCCGGCATGTCCACATCCAGCAGCATGACGTCCGCCCGGAACTGAACCGCGGCGGCCAAAGCGCGGTGGGATTCATTGACGATCATCACTTCGTACTTGCCGGAGTTCTCCAGGATCATGCCGGCGAGCCGCGAAAGGTTCACGTCGTCATCCACGATCAAAACACGTCTCTTGCTCATGCCCCTTTTGGAGCAGGGCGCGTGCGGGCAGCGATTGCGGGAACTACTGGCAGCGGTCTGAGATGCCTGATGGAATTCTGTTCAAACGAAGAGCGTTGGCCTGTGTAAAGGCCAAAGCGGGGTCGAATTTCGATGTACAGTTGAATTATGCCCGCCAAGGCGAGGCGCGGTGGGATGCCAAGCCGAATCGGGGGACGGCAGCGGGACTTCCTTAAATGCGAACCGCGCCGCTTTTCCTTAACGATTGATCGGCGCGATTGCGGCGCGAGGAGCGGACAATGACTTCAGGCGAAGTCGTCGCAGGCCACTACGATTATTGGCTCGTCGCTCTGTCCGTTTTGATCGGTGTGATAGGCGGTTATTGCACGATTGAACTGGCGGAACGAGTCACTGCATCTCGCGGCCGCGCTCGATTGTATTGGTGGATCGGCGGCTCTATCGCAATGGCGATCGGCACCTGGTCGATGCATTACACGGGGATGCTGACGCTGCGTCTGCCGATTCCGGTCCTGTACGACTGGCCCACTTCTTTTTTGTCTTATCTGGCCAGTCTTTTCGCCTCCCTCATCGGCTTATTTGTGGCGAGCAGGCGCCAGATGGGTGTCACGCGCGCCTTTGCGGGCGGCATTTTCATGGGTGGCGGCATCGTAGCTTTGCACTACGTCGCGATGGCTTCGATGCGCCTGAAGGCGATGCATCATTACTCCCCGCCGCTCGTGGGTCTATCCGCGCTGGTGGCCGTAGCATTTTCGCTCCTCTCACTCTGGTTGATGTTTTTTTTCCGGAAACACGTCATCGGCCGCATCTGGCGCAAGTTTGGAAGCGCGCTACTCCTGGGCGCCGCCATTTCTGTCATGCATTACATCGGGATGGCAGCCGTGACTTTCATGCGCTGGGATGTTCCCCCGGATTTTTCCCATGCGGTTCCCATCGATGATCTCGGCATTATTGGAATCGGCGCGGCCAACGTGATGGTCTTCGTCGTGGTAATTTTGACTTCACTTGCCGACCGGCTTCAAAACCAGACGACGATGATTCGCAGTTTTTCGCGC
>JBEEHO010000239.1:0-3278 GCA_041167425.1 Verrucomicrobiota bacterium
GAGGAAATTTTCGAATTGCCCGCCCGAGTCGCGCACGCCCAGACGATGTCCGGCCTAACGAGTGCTTTCGAAAATCCTCAAGTCTCAGCCGCGATCGGGTTGATCAAGTACGCGCAGGCTGTTCAGACCGACCGGCGTCCCCGTCGCGGCATCGGGCGGTTGTTTGGAAAAATCTTCAACGGGATGCGCTCATGATGGACGCGTCTACTTATCTGTCATCTCGAGCCGCGCCGACGGCGAGGGACCTCTCAGTTACTCGTACAATCACCCAAGCCAGAGGTGGCGCCACGTCAGTGGTGACGTTGTTCATCGGAAGGGTGCAAGGCCTTTTCCCCGCGCGGCTGCGAAGTCCCTCGTCGTCTGCGCGACTCGGGATGACAAGCATGATTGAAAGCGAAACCTGAATTAGCACGCCTATGATCCAACTTAACCGCAACTACAACCTGCCCGAAAAGACAGAGGAAGAGATTCCGATCAAAGTCGTCGGCGTGGGAGGCGCGGGCTCGAATGTCCTCGACCGGATCGTGCTCGATGGCCTCGACAAGGCCGATCTCATCGCGATCAACACGGATGTGCAGTCGCTCGCCAGCTCCGTGGCCGCGCACAAGGTGCAGCTCGGCCGCACGGTTACGCGTGGTCTCGGCGCGGGAGGCGATCCCGAGCTCGGTTACAACGCCGCTTATGAATCCGCCGATGAAATTCGCCAGGCGCTGACCGACGCGAGAATGATTTTTATTTGCACCGGTCTCGGCGGCGGGACGGGTTCCGGCGCCGCCCCGGCGGTGGCGCAGGTCGCTCGGGAAGCAGGCTCGCTCGTGGTGGTCTTCGCCACGCTCCCCTTCGCGTTCGAAGGCAAACGCCGCGCGGCCCAGGCGCAGGAAGCGCTGGCCAGATTGCGCGAGAACGCCGACGCCGTGATCTGTTTCGAGAACGATCGGATGGGCGATATGGTCGCGCCGAAAGCGGGGATTCATCAAGCCTTCGCGGTGGCTGACGTCACGATCAGCCAGAGCGTCCGCTCGATCGTGAGCTTGATTCAACGGCCAGGTCTGATTCGGATCGGTTTCGACGATTTGCTCTCCGCGCTGCGCAGTCCCAATGGGCGTTGCGTCTTCGGCTTTGGCGAATCGGATTCCGACAATCGCGCGCACGATGCGCTGAGCCAGGCACTGAAGAATCCGTTGATGGATCGCGGGCGCATGCTCGCCGACGCGTCGCACGTGCTCGTGCAGGTGGCGGGCGGCCCGGCGATGACACTCTCTGAAGTCGAGATTCTGATGCAGGAACTCGGCCGGCATATCAACGATAGCACCCAGATTCTTTTTGGAACTTCGGTTGATGGACGGATGGGCAATCGATTGAGCGTGACCTTGATCAGCTCGCTTTCTTCGGAGGAGGAAGCGGCGCCCGTCGTGAAGAAACCGGTGAGCCAGGCCAGGCGCGAACCGGCGCCGAAACCTCAGCCGGTGGCGCCTCCGGTCCCGCCGATTTGGGAAGAGCGGGAGGAGCCGGTGGTTGAGCTGGGCGCGGAGCAACCGCCCGCCGTTGAACCGTCAGTTGTTGCGCCGGAATTCAGCCAGGTCGTGGAGCCGGAGCCCGAGATAATTTCCGAACCGGAGCCCGAGCCGGCCCCGGCGGCCTACCTGCCGGATGAACCGTTGATCGAAGAAGCGCCGCCACAGCCGCGCGTGATTCTTCCGAAAAAGAAACCGGCACCGATCAAGGAAGCGCGGCCGATTGAGGAAAAAAAGCTGCACGCGAAACAGGAAGTGCTGCAATTCGAGCCGATCACGCGCGGTCGTTTCGAGAAGAGCGAGCCGACAATTGTGGAAGGCCAGGACCTGGATATCCCGACGTTCCTGCGCAAAAATGTGCGGGTGAAGTAGCAGCTATCCGATCACTTCTTCATCAGGTCGAGCACGGCGCTCGTCATCGCGATCATGCCGGTGCGAATGGTCGGCTCGGGCACCGGGGCGAACTTGCTCGAATGGAGGCTGGGCAGTGGCGTTCCGCTTTTCTTGCTTTCCGCGGCCTTCGCCGGATCGACCGCGCCGACGTTAAACATGAACGCCGGGATCGAATGATCGGGCAGGCTGTATTCGCTAAAGTCTTCGCCGCCCATGGTGGGATCTTTTGCGATCACATTGTCCGCGCCGATAGCGGCTTTCAACGCCGCTGACACTCGTTTCGTCAGCTCGGGATTATTGTAGGTCGCGGGGGTAAACTCATCCTCGCGCACTTTCACTTCCGGCATTTTATCAGCGGGCAAGCCGGCGGCCGCGGCGCAGCCTTTCGCGATGCGATCGATCGCCGCCAGGACCACATCGCGCACTTCCTTCTTATAGGTGCGCACGGTCAGCTGCATCTTCACTTCGTCCGAGATGATGTTGTGTTTCGTTCCGCCGTGAATGGAGCCGACCGTGACCACCACGTCGTCATGCGGGTTGGTCTCGCGGCTCGCGATCGTCTGCCAGGCATTGATGATTTCGGCTGAGAGAACAACGGGATCCTTGGTCTTGTGCGGATACGCGCCGTGCCCGCCCATTCCCTTCACCGTCACATCGACCGAATCGACGTTCGCATAACAGTATCCTTCCGTGACCCCGATCTGGCCGGTGGCAATCTCGGCGTCGTCGTGTAATCCCAAAACGTAACTCGGTTTCGGCCAGCGTGTGTAGAGCCCGTCCTTCAACAACGCGCGTGCGCCTCCGACCGTTTCCTCCGCGGGTTGCCCGATAAAAATGATCGTGCCGTGCCATTTATCCTTCAGCTTGCCGAGCGCACGCGCGGTGCCGATGAAGGTCGACATGTGGATGTCGTGGCCGCAGGCGTGCATGACTCCGACGTCCTGGCCCGCATCATTTTTCGTGGTCACCGTGCTGGCATAGGGAAGGCCCGTCTCTTCGTGCACAGGCAACGCGTCCAAATCAGTGCGGATCGAGACAGTCGGGCCGTCGCCATTTTTCATGACGCCGATGACGCCGAAACAGGTCAGCCCGGGCTTTTCGTATTTGCCGACCTTCTCCGTGACTTCGCAGCCGGCGGCTTTCAGTTCCTTCGCGACGATAGCGGCGGAGCGTTCCTCGTGGGTCGACAACTCCGGATGGGTGTGAAGATCTTTGTAGATGGTGAGCAAGGAGGGCAGCTCGGCGTCGGCGAGAGTCTGGGGAGTTTGTTGCGCGAGAAGTGGAGTGGCGGCGAGAGACAGCGCGATTGCAAGGAAACGAATCTTCATCCGCCACGTATATCAGAGCGCGCGATAAAAAGTATTCGCGTAT
>JBEEHO010000240.1:0-5633 GCA_041167425.1 Verrucomicrobiota bacterium
AATTTCGCGGCAACTTCTCGTTGATTCGCGCGAGATCATCGCTGGTCAGGATAAGCTCAAGCGCGCGGATATTTTCCTCGAGATACTTCCGGCGCTTTGTCCCGGGAATAGGCGCGATATCGTCGCCCTGGGCCATGACCCAGGCCAGGGCAAGCTGCGCGGACGTGCATTGTTTTTCTCGCGCTAGTTCACCTATTCGCTCCACGAGGTCGAGGTTGCGCTGGAAGTTGTCACCGAGAAAACGGGGTGATTGCCGGCGGTAATCGTCTTTCGGCAGATCTTCGTAGCTTCTTATCTGCCCGGTGAGAAAGCCGCGGCCCAGCGGACTATAAGGAACAAACCCGATCCCAAGCTCGCGGCATAATGGAAGATGTTCATCCTCCGGATCGCGCGACCAAAGCGAGTATTCGGTTTGAAGCGCTGTGATGGGGTGGATGGCATGCGCGCGCCGGATGGTTTCGAGGCCGGCTTCGGACAGGCCGAGATAACGCACCTTTCCTTCCCGTACTAGCTGAGCCATCGCCCCCACTGTTTCTTCAATCGGTGTTTCGGGGTCGACGCGGTGCTGGTAGTAGAGATCGATTACTTCCACGCCGAGCCGCCGCAAGCTTCCTTCACAAGCCTGGCGAACATAATCCGCCTTGCCGCTGATTCCCCGAAGCAGTGGTTTCGCAGGGTCACGGACGATTCCGAATTTTGTAGCAAGGATAATTTTTTCACGACGGCCTTTGAGCGCACGGCCAAGGAGCACCTCATTAGTATGGGGTCCATACATGTCGGCCGTGTCAAAGAAGTTAACTCCCAGCTCCAGCGCGCGGTGGATCGTGGCGATGGATTCGGCATCGTCCCGTTCACCATAGAAGTCGGACATACCCATGCAGCCCAGGCCAAGCGCGGAGACGAGCGGTCCGCCGCGCCCAAGTTCACGCTGCTTCATGTCTGTCCAATCCAAGTCGCCGGGCCCACATCATCCCAGCGTTCGCGGATCGCTTCGAATTCGCTCTCACTTAGCAGGCCCGCTTCAATCATCTTCGCATTCTGAAACCAGCGCTCAGGTTTGGTGGTGCCCACAATGGCCGTAGCCACACCCGGGACACTCAGCGTGAAGCGCAAGGCATGCGCGATCGATTGCTCCAGCGGACGTGCTCGAATGAATTCGTAATGGAGTTTTCTGAGCCGGTCCCAATAAACGTGATGGTAGGAATCAATGGGCTTGTGCATTTCCTTCCAGGCGGCATTCGCGATCGGCCGCTTGGCGATAACACCCATCTCGCGTTCCCGCGCGAGCGGCAAAGTCAGCTCGAGTGCTTCCTGATCCGCGATGCTGACGGAGGTCTGGAGCACATCGAACGCTCCGCATTCCACGGCATACCTGGCCGCGAGACTATCTCCACTGTAACCAAGGTAACGCGCGTAACCCTTATCCCGCGCGGTTTGGAGGGCTCCGATTGCATCGCCTTTGCGCAGGACCGATTCCGAACAGCTATGCAGTTGGAGCAAATCGAGCCGATCCGTTTTCAAACGCCGCAAGCTGCGCTCGATGCTTTCGAGCAGGGAAGCTGGCGACCAGTCTTCACTGCCGATTCCGCGGGGGTGCCCGCACTTGGTGAAGAGGTAGAACTGGTCGCGGCGAGAGCTAGCCGTCGTGCCGATAAGTTCTTCGCTGGTTTCATAACATTCGGCGGTGTCGATGACGTTCAAGCCGGCATCGAGCGCGCTGTGGAGCAGGCGCTCGACCGTTTCTTCGGCCGCGCCTTCAAAACCGATCTCGGCTGCGCCGAAGCCAAGCACGGAAACCTGCATGTCCGTTTTGCCGAGCTGCCGCTTTTCCATTCTTGAATTGTAGGGCGTTTCTGGGAAACGCCAATGGGAGAACGGCGCTGATCCCAAAAACCTGTCAGATTAATCGCGTCTTCCCTGTCCCGCGTTCGATGCGACCGATCTTTTTCGCCTTTAACTGACGCGCGACCTTCTCCGCGTTTTTCTCCGAAACAATCGCGACCATTCCGATTCCCATGTTGAAGACCTGATACATTTCGGCTCGATCGATTTTCCCATTCTGCTCCAGCACGGCAAAGATAGCTGGCACTCGCCAGTTCTGCGTCTCGATCACCGCGTCGCATGTTTTTGGCAGGACGCGCGGCAGGTTATCGATCAGCCCCCCGCCGGTGATGTGGGCCAGGCCGTGAATTGTGCCTTCAGGAACTTTCGCGAGCAAGGGCTGGTAATTCCGATGCGTCCGCAAAAGCTCGGCGCCTAACGAATGCTTGATTCCGGCAATCTTCGACGCCGGCTTTAGTCGCATCTTCTCGAAAAGAATTTTGCGCGCGAGCGAGTAGCCATTGGTGTGCAAGCCGTTCGAAGGCAGGCCGAGAACGACGTCGCCCGGTTTGATCCTGCGGCCGTCGATCATTTTTGACCGATCGACCACCCCGACGATGCAGCCGGCGAGATCGTATTCGCCTTTGCGATACATCCCGGGCATTTGCGCCGTTTCTCCGCCGATGAGGGCGCAACCTGCCGCGCGGCATGCTTTGGTAAAACCGGACAGCAGTTGATCGAACACTCGAGGCTCCAGCTTCTCCGCTCCGATATAATCGAGAAAAAACAACGGACGCGCACCGAGTACCGCGATGTCATTCACACAATGGTTCACCAGATCGGCGCCGACGGTGTCGTGTCGATCGAGCGCAAACGCGATCTTCAATTTCGTTCCGACGCCATCCACACTCGCGACCAGCACTGGCTCGCGCATCCCGGAGAAATTCGGCGCGAACAGACCGCCGAATCCGCCAATTTTTCCGAGCACCTCCGGGCCGTGCGTGCTTTTCACGCGGGCCTGAATGCGTTGCTTGACCAGGTTACCGAGATCGACGTCCACTCCGGCGCGCGCGTACGCTTTTTTTCTCTTTGTCATGTCGAGCAAAGTCGAAACATCTGAAAATTTTCAGCAGGCATCGAAAGGTTCCTCCGCTTCGCTCGGAATGACAAGAAGGCGGATGGATTCCCTGCTTTTGATCGACGCGCAGATGAGGGACCGGGTCCTACTTCAAATCCGCGAACAAGGTTGGATGCGCTTCCTCGGCGGCGAGAGCTTTCGAACGTCCCTCTCGCTTTTCCATGATGTATTTGTCGAGCTCGGGATCGACGGGGAGGGGATAGTTGCCCGTGAAACAGGCCAGACAAAATTGGTTTGTCGGTTTCCCCGTGGCGCGCACCATTCCTTCCACGTCCAGGTAACCGAGGCTGTCGACCCCGAGATAGCGGCAGATCTCTTCCATCGGCATCTGGTTGGCGATCAGTTTTTCCGGATCGGGAAAATCGATCCCGTAATGACAGGCGAAACGATGAGGCGGGCAGCTTACCCGCATGTGCACTTCCTTCGCACCGGCTTCGCGCAGGTTCACCACCCGCGCGCGCGCGGTCGTGCCCCGCACGATCGAATCGTCCACCACGACCACTCGTTTTCCTTCCACCGCTTCCTTGATCAGATTGAGTTTCACCCGCACATCGAAATCACGAATGAGCTGGCTCGGCTGGAGAAAGGTGCGCCCGATGTAGTGATTGCGCACAAAGGCGTGTTCGTAAGGAAGGTTCAGCTCGTGCGCGAAACCGAGCGCGGCATAATTTCCCGAGTCCGGCACCGGCACCACGATATCCGCGTCGACGGGAAACCGGCGGGCCAATTCACGGCCCATTTCGGTCCGCACTTTTGCGACATTGACGCCGCCCATGATGCTATCCGGCCGCGAAAAATAAACATACTCAAACATGCAGAAGGCCTGCTCTTGCGGCGGAAAAGGCCGCTCGGACCGAATGCCATCCTCGCTGATGATGACCACTTCGCCGGGCTCCACTTCGCGCACGAATTCCGCGTGCACGAGATCGAATGCGCAGGTTTCGGAAGCAAGAATGTAAGCGCCATCGAGTTTGCCGAGAACCAGCGGACGAAAACCGAATGGATCGCGTACGCCGATGATCTCGCTTTCACTCATGATCACGACGCTGAAAGCGCCTTCGAGGCGGCGCAGCACGCTCAGCGGCGTCCCGCCATTTTGCGACGGTTGCGCGAGCAGGTGCGGAATGATTTCGCTGTCTGCCGTCGTTTGGAAAATGGAACCTTTGCGCTCGAGTTCGTCGCGCAGCACGGCGGCGTTGATCAGGTTGCCGTTGTGGGCCACGGCGATCTGGCCGCGGAAACAATCGACCACGAATGGCTGCGCGTTTTTCAAAGTGCTCGAGCCGGTGGTGGAATAGCGCGCGTGACCGACCGCACGCGTGCCTTTCAAGCGCTCGAGTTCGTTCGCGCCGAAAACCTGCGAGACCAGGCCCATGTCGCGATGAAGCTGGAAGGTGGAATTAGGTCCGTTGCTCGTGACGATGCCCGCGCTTTCCTGTCCGCGATGTTGGAGAGCAAAGAGCCCGTAGTAAGTCAGGACGGCGGCGTTCGGATGCCCGAAGACGGCGAAGATGCCGCACTCGTGCTGCGGATAGGGAGCCGTCTCCGCCGTTCGGATTTGCCTCGGGAAATCAGCGGACATCGTGGCGGTACAATCCATCAAGCGAGCGCACGTTCAATCAATCGTTCCGCGCGAAAAATTATCGCACGGCGCGGCAGACCAAAGCTTGCATCGTCGTTTCGACCGGGGCCACGCCAAAGCGCTCGCCAATTTTTTGCTCAACGGCGCGGACGACGCGATCTACGCTGACTCCACGCTCCTCAATCGCAGCGGCGACAGGATTTCCCCGCACCAGTCCAATCGCAAATTCCGCGGCCGACCGGCTCCGGCATGGCAGAGTCACGCCCGATATTTCTATCTCTCGGAAACCGGCGCCTTGCAAAAGCTGGCGAATCAAACCGGCGTCATGAAATCCGAAAGGCACCTGGTAAAAACTGGGCGGATCCCGGTCGAAGAATGCGCTGATCGTTTCGTGAACAAGGCGAGGAATGGGATTTTGCTCGAACGAGTCCCAGACATTGAAGAGAAAAACTCCGTCGGCACCGAGAACTCGATAGGTTTCGCGCATGGCCGCTGCCTTATCGGGAAAAAACATTACGCCGAATTGGCAGACCACGGCGTCGAATGAGCTGTCGGCAAAGGGCAAGGCATTGGCGTCGGCCTCGCGCCAGACCACATTCTCTGTCGGAGCGAATTTGTTCTGCGCACGGGCAAACATCGCTGGATTCAAGTCGGTCGCGACGAGTCGCGCTTCAGCCGAAAGGCGGTCGCGCAGCCGCCGCGTCACGATCCCCGTGCCGCAGGCGATTTCGAGGACGTTGCGGTGCCGCGCAGGATCCAGCCGCGCCGCCATGTCGCTGGCAAACGGTTCGAACAACGCGGGGCCGAGGTATCGATCGTAGTTCTCGGGGATCGAGCCTCCGAAGTCGGCATTTTGATCGCGCATCACTCTGGGGCCAGACAACGTTCGATGGAATAAAACCAGTCGTCGAATAAGTCACCAACGGACCAGCGGAACGATTCCCGGCCGAGCTCGATGGAAAGGAATTCACCGCCAACCACGCCCAGCCGAACTGCCGGCACGCCGGATTTCTCCAGCAGCTCGAGAGCGGCGGCGACATTGCTTTGTGCGACCGAGATCACGATGCGTGATTGCGATTCGTTGAAGAGGAT
>JBEEHO010000241.1:0-2799 GCA_041167425.1 Verrucomicrobiota bacterium
CCCCCCCCCCCCCCCCCCGGCTCGGGATGACATGCATGTTTTGACGCGGCGCCTTATTCAGCACTTTCCCCAGCAGCACGTTCCTTTCGCGCGCGTCGCGCGTGAGAAATGCGCCGCATCACCCAGGCGACACCCAGAAGCGCCAGCCCCCACGGCGCCAGAAACGCCAGGGCCACGCCGATCATCCGCGCGCTCCACATCAAGGCCCCGGCGCCTTGTCCGATCGTCCGCCGAAGCGTGGTGACTATCCCCGTTTCTTCCGAGACGATGTTGCCCTGGCTGTAAACCTGGATCGAGATGTCGGCGGGCGCCTCGGCTTCATTGATTTGCGAATCCGGGCGGTCGTCGCGACGCACACTGACGTTTTCGACTTTGCCGAGCGCGTTGAGCGATTGCATCAGCGCGCTGTAATTCTTCATCGGCACGCGTAGCGAAACGTTGGCGTATTCCCGTCCGTTTGGGTCGCGCGAGAACGATGAGCTGCGGATCCGGCCGTTCTGTTTTTCCGCGAGCTCTCGCAACTGTTTCGTCCTGTCGTTTACCTCGGAGGAGCGAATCCGGAGCGACGTTTGCTGCAACGCTTGTTCCTGTTCCTCTCGCGATATGGTGATGTTCAGGACCACCTTGTCGCGCTCCGTTTTGGCGTTCTCCCCGAGGCCATCTCCACCCTGGGAGACGCGTTCCGTTTGCACTTGGAAATTCTCGACGCGGGCCAGGCCTTTCACGCGAGAAATGATCGCTTCGCTTTCCTCCGGCGCGATCAACATGTTGAGATGCGCGGAAACGCGGCCCGTATTATCGCGATCGATCTGGGCGTTGGTGATCTGCACTTTCGGCGACGCCAGCGCCTTGATCTCATTGAAGGTCTTTTCGACTTCGGCCGCGTAGAGAGCGAGCTGCGCGCGTTCCTTCAGGAGAAACGCCGCGGGAATATTCATGTTCTTCTCGGCCAGCTGCACGGTCACGGTGGCGAACTGCACCTGCGAATCCATGAACTTCAGCTCCCCCTGCATCGTCTCGATTTCCTCGCGCACCCGTCCGAGTTCCTTCTCCACCTCGAGCAAATCCGCGACGTCCTTGCTTTTCGTTTTGAGAATCTCGATCAGGCGCTGCTCCATCAGGCGCGCGTTCTTCATCCGCGATTCCGTGTCGAAGTATTGCTTCGTCACGTCTTCGGTGGTTAGCGCCTGGTTCTTCAGCTCGCCCAATCCTCGCAGCTTCAGCAGAAACCGGTCGAGATTGTCAGGCAGGACCTTGACCACGATCTGCCCGCGCAGTTTCCCATTCTCCTGTTTCTCCGAACTGCTGGTCGCGACGTAACCTTTGTCTTCCGCAGCGAAACTCGTGATCTTCTGGATCGCTTCTTCGAAGCTGCCGACTTCCAGTTCCGCCGTTGCGTTGCGTACCAATTTACGATTTGCGATCGGGCTTGGTGTGCTCGAGGGCGATTCTGTTTCCGTTGCCGCGACCGTTGTTGCGCTATCGGTTTTTGCCCGCTCATCTTTGAACGCCGCGACTTTGGCCTTAGTCGCAGGTAGCCGGAACTCCGCCTTATCCTGGGCGGGAGGCGGCGCGGGATTCTGCGCCAAAACTCCTGAAGCGGGTGCCGAACTGACCATGGCGAATTCTTGCGGGCGGGTGACCTCGTTATTGGTCTTGGCCAACGGCGCGGTCTCGCGCCGCGCACCTGGCGCCGAGTTCGTGGCTTCCTCATGGAGGAGGGCCGTCGCATCCTCCCGGCGCACGGTTTGGGTAAGCGATTCGCCCGTGATCATTCGCCCCATTTGCACCATGGTGAGCAAGAGCGCGGCGGCGGCTGTGAGCTGGACCGCGCGGAGCCGGACCAGGTTGGTCACGAGCTGGATCAGGCCGGTGCGTCGCGGAACGCGATCGCGAAAGCGTGACACCATGCGTTGCTCGAACGCGGCATCGGCTTTCTTGTCGTTCAGAGTTTCATTGAGAATCTTGTGCATATTTTTTTCCTCCTGAAAGGCCTGGCGGCATTCCGCGCAGTCGACAAGGTGGGCGTGGAACGCGTCGCGTTCGGCTGCGCTTAGCTCGCCGTGGAGATCAGCGGCGAGTAACTCGTCAATTTGTTCGTGGATAGTGGTCATAAAAAAAATCAAGCGAGGGACGCGAGAGCGGGTTTGAGTTTTCGGCGCATGAGGCCAAGCGCGCGGCCGAGAATGCCGCGGAGCGCTCCGTTCGTTAGGCCAAGAGTTTGCTCAATCGTCTCGTAGTCCAGCTCTTCGAAATAACGGAGGGTCACGGCCATGCGATGCAGTTCCGGCAATTGCGAGAGGGCGGTCTGGACTTCGTTGTTCAGGTCCGGGTTTTCCTCGCTGGTGTCGACCGGCTCGGCGGATTCGAAATCGTGCGGCAACGGTTCCGGGCGCCGGCGCCGGGCGAGATCGCGGGCGCGGTGGCGAGCGATGGTGGAGATCCACGCCGGAAATTTCTCGGGATCGCGCACGCGCCATCGGGATTTCCACGCCTTAACCAGGGTATCCTGCACCACGTCCTCGGCTTCCTCGCGGTTCTGCAGGACGCCGTAGGCAATGGCAAAAAGGTTTCGGCTGGACGAGCGGATAATCATTTCGAAAGCCTCGCGGTCGCCGTGGATGGCTGCGCGATAAGTGGCGTGTTCATTTGAGTCCATTGCGTTGTCTACCAGCCTAGACGCACGAGGTGCCCATTCCGCGCGAAAAATCTTTCGCGAATCCAGACAACTCGATTGCAGACGCAAGTTCCTGTCTGGCGCGGACGAACGGCAACCGCGCCCCAATGCTGTCAACCCCA
>JBEEHO010000242.1:0-7158 GCA_041167425.1 Verrucomicrobiota bacterium
ATTTACTGCGTCTATATCGCGCCGAACGAAGAGATGGTGCGACAGCACGCGGAGCAGGGCGGCTTTCCTGCCAATAGCATTTCCGAGGTCAAGCAGGTAATTGATCCCACAACCGCGGAGGTCTAGCTCAAGGTCTGTGAACAGACGACAATCCTGGCCCATCGGCCTGACTCTGCTAGCCACGTTTTTCTGTTTGGCCTTGGCTCAGGCGCAACCAACGCCCGTTCCAGGAGTAGCTACGGGATTGGAAGGAACTATCTCGGTTGGTCCTGTTCACGGAGGTCCGGAGAAAGTGGGCGAGGCCAATTCGCAGCCACTCGCCGATACCGTTTTCGTGGTGAAACGAGGCGATGAAAAGATTACCTCCTTTACGACCGAACACGACGGTTCCTTCCGCGTTTCTTTGTTGCCCGGGCACTACACCATCTCGAAGAAGGAGCCAGCCGGTAAGCTAGGACACTATGGTCCTTTTGAAATTGAGGTCGTGACGGGCCAGATGACAAAGGTCCAGTGGACGTGCGATACCGGCATGCGATAATTGCTCCAACCAAAAGGAACAACCCATGTGTCGAAACATCAAAACACTGCATAACTTCCAGCCGCCCGCCACCGACGAAGAAATTCGGGCCTCCTCGCTCCAGTTCGTTCGAAAGCTGAGCGGCTTCACCCACCCTTCCCAGGCGAACGAGCCCGCCTTTGCCCGGGCCGTCGAACAGGTAACCCAGATTGCACGCGAGCTACTCGGTTCCCTGGTTACGAGCGCTCCCCCGCGCGATCGCGAAGTGGAAGCTACCAAAGCCCGCGCCAGATCGCTCGCCCGCTTTCAATCCTCGGCCGCGTGAGGTAGCGCGCAGCCCGGCCAACATCTTTCCCGGCGGATGAGCTGGCCGCTCTTTCCATGACGATTATCCGCACGGCGAATGCGAACGATGCAGCGCGGCTGGCGGAACTGAGCCGAGAGCTAGGTTATCCAGTCGAGCCCGAAGTGATAAGGCGCAGACTTGAACGCCTTTCGGCGAAGCCGGACCACGTCGTCTTGGTCATGGAAGGGTCACCGGGAATGGTCCTCGGCTGGATCCACGCCGCGGAACACGACATTCTGGAAGTAGGATGCTTTTGCGAGATCCAGGGATTAGTCGTAGCCGCCAATCGCCGTGGTGAAGGTATAGGCCGGAAGCTGGTGGAACGAGTTGAGCGTTGGGCGGCCGAGCGCGGACTGGAACAGGTCTCCGTGCGAAGTAACGTTGTTCGCACTGAGTCGCACCCGTTTTACGAGCGCGCGGGATACCTCCGCGTGAAGACCCAGCACGTCTACCATAAATTGCTTCGGCGCTAGTTATCGGTTATCGACTGTGAATGAGAGTGGCCCCAGGCGCGCCACAAATGTCATCACGAATCGCGAAGACGATGAGGGACCTCACCACTGTTATCGATCGCGCTACCGCGGCTCGCGTAACTGAATGTGCGACTGTGGGGTCCCTCGCCGTCTGCGCGGCTCGGGATGACCGGCGTATTCCTTAGTTAGCCGCGCGACTACTTGGGTGGCTCGGGCGGTGGCACTTCGGCGGGCGCGGTCTTATCGAGGCCGCGGCGCTTCAGGAGTGGCGCAACATCCGGATCGCCACCGGTGAAGTTGCGAAACAGCTTCATGGCTTCGTCGCTGCCTCCACGGGAAAGAAGGGTCTCGCGGAAATGATCTCCGTTCTCCCGCTTCAAACCACCATGCTGCTTGAACCATTCCACGCTATCGGCATCGAGCACTTCACTCCAAAGGTAGGAGTAGTAGCCGGCGGAGTAACCACCCGCGAACGCATGGGAGAAGTAGGTGGAACGGTAACGAGGCGGCACGGGAGGATAATCCACCCCGGCCTTCTTCAACGCGGCGGCTTCGAAAGCCAGCGTGTCCGTGGGAACTTCATCCGGCTTAAGTTGATGCCACGATTGATCGAGCAAGGAAGCGGCGAGGTATTCTGTCGTCTTGAAGCCCTGGTTGAATTTGTCCGCGGCCAGAAGTTTATCCAGCAGCTCGGTCGGCATCGGCTCGCCGGTCTTATGATGCTTGGCATAGTTCTTCAGGATTTCCGGCCAGGTCGCCCACATCTCGTTGACCTGCGAAGGATACTCGACGAAATCGCGCGGCACGCTCGTGCCGCTGAAGCGCGGATACTTCACATTCGAGAACATGCCGTGCAAGGCGTGACCGAACTCGTGAAAGGCAGTCCTGACTTCATCGAAGGTAAGCAAGGTAGGTTCGCCCGCGGGAGGCTTGGGGATGTTAAGGTGATTGGCCACGACTGGCTTCGTCCCGAAGAGCCCGCTTTGCGACACGTATTGGTTCATCCAGGCGCCGCCGCGTTTCGAGGGACGCGCGTAGTAATCGCCGATGAAAAGCGCGAGCGGTTTGCCATCAGCCTCAAAGACTTCCCAGATGCGAACGTCCGACAAGTAAACGGGCAGGTCCTTGCGTTCCTTGAAGGTAAGACCGTAGAGCTTGCCCGCGGCGAAGAAGACGCCATCGGTGATAACGTGGTTTAACTCGAAGTAAGGCTTGAGCTGGGACTCGTCGAAGGCGTAACGCGCCTTCCTTACTTTTTCGGAGTAGAAGTCCCAATCACAGGCGGCGAGCTGGAAGCCGCCTTTCTCCTGGTCGATGATGGCCTGCATATCGGCGCCTTCGCGTTTGGCATTAGCTACCGCCGCCGGAGCGAGATCGGAAAGCAGCTTGTTGACTGTGGGGACATCCTTCGCGGTCTGGTCTTCCAACTGGTAGGCGGCGTGGTTCGCGTAACCGAGAAGGGTCGCGCGCTCGGCCCGTAGCTTCGCCGTGCGGCTCACCACCGACTTGTTGTCCCACTCGCCGCCGTGACTGTTTCGCCCCAGCGATGTTTGCATGATCTTCTCACGCAGCGCGCGATTCTGGAGTGAGGTGAGCGAAGGCTGGCCGCTCGTGTTCAGCATCCGGATGACCCACTTGCCTTCCTTGCCATCGGCCTTAGCCGCGGCGGCCGCGGCGGCAATCTCGTTGTCCGACAAACCAGCCAGGTCAGCCTTGTTATCGACCACGATGGACGACGCGTTTTTTTCCTTGAGCACGTTTTGCTCGAAGGTGGTCTGAAGAGTCGCGAGCTCGGAGTTGATCGCCCGCAGCTTGGTCTTGTCCGCCTCGGAAAGCTTCGCGCCCGCGCGCACGAAATCCTTGTAGTAACGCTCGAGCAGCCATTTCGACTCCGCGTCGAGGCCGCTTTTATCGCGGTCGTTATACAGCGCTTCGATTCGCGCGAAAAGCGGACCATTGAGATGGATCGCATCGGAGTGCGCGGAAAACTTCGGCGCCATCTCCTTCTCGATCTTCTGGAGAGCGGGGTTGGTGTTGGCGCCGGTGAAATTCGAAAAGATCCGGTGAGCGCGGTTGAGGAGCTGGCCCGATTTCTCCAGCGCGACGATCGTATTCTCGAAGGTCGGCTTCTCGGTTTGGTTCGCGATCGCTTCCGCTTCCTTTTCGTCCTCCACGATCCCCTGCTCCAGCGCGGGCTGGAAATGCTCGTCCTTGATTTTATCGAACGGCGGCAGCTGATACGGCAGCGTGCTTTCCGTGAGGAGCGGATTGGCGCCAGCTGATTTCGTGGTCACGGGTTGGGATGGGCTTGGTGAAGGAGAGGCCGGCGACGCGGCGCGGCAAAGCGAGACGGTGCTGCATCCGAGGGCAAAGAGCAACGTGGCGAGGCAAACACCGCGGAGAGAAGAGGCCGAAGAATGAATGGAGTTTTGCATAAGATGAGAAGGTGCGGCTCCGGTCCGCGGAGCGATCGCGCGAAGGGGCACTAAAGCACAGGGAGCGGCGGTTTCCAAACCACCGCGAGGACCCACGATTTATCCCGGGGAAAAGCATGAAACATCTTGACGCCGGAACCGCGCACTGCGCCTATAGAGATCAACAAAAATGAAAAACCTCCTTCTTCTCACCGCCACCCTCCTTCTCGCGACCGCTTTCAACCTCAGCGCCAAGACGATCAAATATCCGGACAAAGATCCCGCCTTCAGCATCACCCTGCCCGATGACTGGACGGCTACGCCCGACAAGGATGGCAACCTGGATTGCCAGGCAGGTGACGGCTCGAAGTTCAGTTTCTCGATCATACCGACCAAGGACATGAACAAGGAAGACGAGCTGAAAGCTTACCTGCCGAAGCTCGCGCAAACCATGGGCGAGGGCGCCGGCATAAAGGACTTGAAGGTGGGCGACGTCAAAGAGGGAACGACGGGCAAGGGCGTAAAACTTTTCGGTCTCAACGCGACCGGGCAGACGAGCGGAATCGATATGATCATTTCGCTCGGAGCGTTCGCTCCGAAGAAGGGCGTCTATTTCGTTCTCATGGGCGCTGAGCCGGCCGAGGTGGACAAGGCCCACGACAAGGCGATGGGCGAGATCATTAACTCGATCACCCCGCTGTAAGGCAGCGGCCCCGTCTGTGGGCGGCGTTCGCAGAATTGGCGGGGGGACACAAAGGGACCTCTACGAATACGTGCTCGGGAAGATCGCGAGCGCTGGACAGAACGGCCAGTTCCGCACACCACGTCACATCATTCAGCTCATGGTGGAAATGGTCGCGCCGACGCCGACCGATATTGTCTGTGATCCCGCCTGCGGCACGGCCCGCTTGCTCGTCGCGACAGGCGAATACCTGCGCGCCGAGTCGCTCTACACGGACGTGAGCGCTCGTTAGACCAGTTATCGGCCGTCCGCCGCGGGGCATCATTGGGTTGGTCGAGATTTGCAAGAAGAAGAGGAAGAGGCGCCGCCCACCGGGCGGCGGCTACAGCTCCACGTTTTGCCTTTGACATTCGGCGGCACTCTGAGTCAGTGAAGAACTTGAGCTTATGAAAAAATCTTTTCTTCTCGTTCTTTCCCTTATCGCCGCCACGGGGCTGGCGCCACTGCGGGCCGCGCAACCGGAAAATGCCGAATTCCCGGGGGTGGAAAAGGCGATGACTTCGGCGGATTACGAGGCGGCCGGATTGCAAAAGCTCGACCCGGCCGAGCGCGCGAAGCTGGATGAATTCATCCGGAGCTACGTCGCGACCAGCAACGAAAAGGTGGCGACGAACGCGGTGGACAAGGCGGTGAGGGAGCACAAGGTGCAGCCGCCGGAAGTGATCCAAAGCCGGATCGTCGGTCCTTTCATCGGCTACAACGGCCGAACCACTTTCACACTCGAGAACGGGCAGCGCTGGGCGCAGTCGCAACGCGATAACGCCTATTTCCCAAAGATCGACTCACCGCCGGTGCTGATCATCAAGTCAGGGTTCGGTTACCGGATGTTCATCGCCGGTGGCGGCGCGATCCGGGTAACGAAGGTGAACTAGGCCTGCGCTGCCTCGCTTTCCGGAGGGAAGTGACCTTCCCAAGGTTACTGAATGTTGTAGACTTCCACCACTGCCGTGCCGCTGGTGTTATTCTTTCCGCGCACGACGGCGGTATAGTTACCAGGTGGAATCGTTTGCACTAGCGCCGATTCACGATCGTCCGTTGGCGGAATGCTCGTGGCCTCGATTTCTCCCTGTTGGGTCGAGCCGTCCTCTCGCACTTTCCAGTCGTCGTTACTCCTTATCGTTACACCATTCCCGTCCTTTAGCTCCAAGGTCGGGTCCTGCAAAGGATTCGTTACTCCCATGTTTGTTAGTGTTGGTCCGATGGCGCGGACGAGCACCTTCGTTACACCATTTCCCGTAATGAAGCCTCCGATCAGGACATTGTTACCCGTCTCAATAAATCCTCGTGTGCTAATGTTGGCGAACTTGGAATTGGCCAGCTGATCCAGATCATAAGCTTCGACCACGCCGATGCCGCCATTCTTGTCATTTCCTCGAACAACCGCCGTGTAATTGACGTTCGCCTGCAAAGTGGCCACGATCGCAGATTCGAGGTCATCGGTAGGAGCGATTGTCGTGGCTTCTACCTCGGACCGCTGGCTACTGCCGTCCGATCGGAACTTCCAGTTGTCGTTACTCGCGACCAGTGTGTTGCCCTGATAAAGGTCCAGAATGGGATCGGCCAGGTATCCCTGGATACCCACGTTCCCCAGCGATGGACCGATCCCGCGAATGATCACCTTCTTTGGTTTCGTCCCGTTGATAATAAAGCCACCGATGAGGACATTGTCGTCTGTGCCCACCTTTAGCCGGCTCGATATGTTCAAAAGCTGCCCGATCACGGGGGAGAATTCGGACGTGTTCCCATTCGGGTCCGTTGCCGTCGAGCTGACGCGCTGACTGGCGGAAAGCTGCGCAACGACAAAATTGAAGGAGGCATTCCCGTTTGCATCCGTGGTAACATCGGACGAACCCAGATAACGTTGTCCCCTGTCTTCATTCGCAAAGAACTCCACTCGATAGGTGGTAGTAGCGACGCTATTTAAGGTGCCCGCGATGGAGGTGCTGCCCCCGCTATTGCTAACCGAAGTAATGATGGGAAAATTCTGAAGCAAATTTGCGCCACTGTCGCTATCACCCAGGTCGTTAGGTGTCGGCCCGTATTGGCTACCGAGATCGATCCCCAGCCCGTAATTACCGAAGATCGAGTTGCCCAGGATCGCATTGCCAGTTCCGGATTCGATCTTAATCCCGTTCGCTTGTGAGACATTAGCGACGCCATTGAACGCGATCACGTTCCCCGCTCCCGGCGTCGTCCCGCCAATAACGTTTCCATTTCCCCTGCCAGGTAGAAAGGCGAAGGCGTTTTGAATTCCACCCTGTCCATTGGGAAGAGGATTGTGGCCATCTCCCCCGACACCGATGAAGTTACCCTGAATAGAAGTTCCCCTTCCGCCACTAATGCTAATGCCCCACCCGTCGTTTCCGGAAATTACATTCCCCGTTCCCGAAGTCGTTCCACCGATAATATTACTTGAAGTCACGGGATCGTTCGGCCGCGATCCGCTGCTAATACGAATTCCAGTTCCATTAGGAAGGGATGCTGTGCCGTTCGCGTTTGTTCCGATGAAGTTACCTTGGATCGTATTGGAGCTTCCAGAGACAACGCTTCCACTGGAAATGCTAATGCCGCTGCCAAAGCTGCCAGGCGTATTGCCAAAGCCGGCGATCACGTTTCCAAGGATCAGGTTGAAGCTCGCGCTAAAGAGAGTTATTCCAGTGCCAGCC
>JBEEHO010000243.1:0-3658 GCA_041167425.1 Verrucomicrobiota bacterium
CAACACGATGGTCGTAAACGAAGGACCAAAATACGAGGAAATGCGCTCGCGCAGCCAGCAACCGATCGAGCGGTATCGCCTCCAGCGCCAAGTCGAAATGAACAGCGACACGGCGAAACCAATTATACGCGGAGACGTCCTCGAGATGTCGGCGCCGGTGATCACCAGAGTGCAGGGAATCGATCGGCCGCAAACGGTGAAAGAAACTCTCACGCAGGCGACCGTGGAGAAAACCTGGGCTGCGGACACGGATCGCTCCGCCTCGGAACGTGCTCGCGCGAAGATGAAAGCGGAAGTCACACCTCCGCCAGATGCGCCCTCGAAAACATTTGTGAAACCCGAGGCCGCCTCGAGCCCGGCGGTTACGGCTACGGTTGCTGCAACGAGCCCCACTCCCGCTTCAACGCCGACAAGCGCGGTCTCATCCACGCCGATTCCGTCTGCCACCGCACGGGCCACCGCGGCTGCGATATCCACGGCGACGCCATCAGCTACTGCTTCGCCTTCTCCGAGCGCAAGCGCGCGACCCACTGCCACAGCGGCCGCGACTGCTTCTGCGTCTCCAACCGCCACCCCGGCTGCGACTCCAGTTCCATCTGTCGCCGCATCGCCATCTGCCACCCCGCGGCGGCCTTCGCCGGCTCACCCGCCTCGACCGTTGCCTTCGACCACAGTGACGCCGCCGGAACCTGCTTTACCCGACACCACGGCCCCTTCTCCGACACCGGGTGCGATCAGTACACCTTTGGGATCGCCCAATCGCCCGGCCCAGACGCCGCGTTCCGCCGCGAGAACGGTGGAAGCCCAGCAGAAATTTGAAGAGGCGCAAAGAGCGAAGGGACCCCCGCAGCCGAAGCCTTCTCCAACGGCAATTTCCGATGCGACTACGCCCGCTCCTTCGATTCCGCGCATTCTTCCGCCGCGCCCGGCAACTCCCCGGCCGAGCGCCACCGTGGCGTCCGAAACTTTTGCGAAACCGTTACCGGCCTATACGCCACCGCCGGCGCCTAAGGCGGTCACCCCTCCCGTCACTCCGTCCGGTCTTTCGGCGACACAACTTCCTTCCGCTCCGGCCTCCGACAGTCCCGCCAAATCGCCTGTCGCGGCTCCTAGTCCGTCGCCTGTCGTCTCGCCTGCGGAGAGTGCGAAACCCGACCACAGGAAACCGAAACGTCCGGGACAAGTAGAAGGCCAGGATTCCACACCGACACCCACCAGTACGGCCGCGCCAAATTAAGAGGACGCAGGTCAGCCGCTGATTTCACCTTCCGCCTCCGGCCGTTTCACCAGCGTGCGCGCATAGGCCAGGGTGTCGATTGTGTCCACGCTCTTGTCGCGTCGAATCGCTTTGATGCGGGGAAAACGCAGGGCCAGCCCGCTTTCATGCCGCGTGCTCGGTTGGACCGAATCGAATGCGATTTCCAAAACGACGTCCGGTTTCACTTCCCGATAACGGCCGTGACTTTTGATTGTCTGTTTCTTGAAATGCCCGGTCAGCTCCGCGATCTCGACGTCAGTCAAACCGCTGTAGGCCTTTCCAATCGTTGCGAGCTGCCCGGTCATTTCGTCGCGCACAGCGAAAGTGTAATCGCTCAGGACGTGATTGCGCTTCCCGTGGCCGAGCTCCGCCGCGACCACCACCACGTCGAGCGTCGCCAGTTCCTTTTTGAGTTTGAACCAGAACATTCCCCGCCGGCCCGGCGAATAAAAACTCTCGGGATCTTTCACCATGAGTCCTTCATTCAGGCGGCGGCGCGAAAGCTGGAAGGCTTCTTCGATCTCTTCCGCGGAATGGGCCGGATATATTTCGGCCAGCTGAAATTGCGGCGCGAGTTTCAGACCGCGCAAGGATTCGCGCCTTTCCCGCAGTGGTTTTCGTAACAACGAATGGCCATTTTTCCAGAGCAGATCGAAAGCGACAAAGACAACCGGCACATCCGCCGAAGCCGTGACAAACAGATCGGCTCCTTCACTTTTTCGGCCGAGCCGTTTTTGCAGATCGAAAAATGTCAGCTTCTTGCCGTGCTCGAACGCCATGATCTCGCCATCGAGAATTACTTCGTCCTCGAATTTGCCCGCCTGCGTGGCCAGCTCGCTGAATTGATCGGTGATGCGACGCAGATCCCGCGAAAATATTTCCGCGCGTCCGGCACCTCCATGAAGCTGGGCCCGAATGCCGTCGAATTTATCTTCCACGTAAACGGTCGCTGTTTTCTCCTCCGTCGATTCGCTCGCGAACCGCGCCCAGATTGCTTCGGCCGTCGGCTCCGGACTTGCCAGCATGCTTTTGATCGGACGGAACAGGGAAAGTTCCGCGCGATGCAATTCGCCCTTTGAAGCCAGCAGAGCTGTTTCGCCGATGTCGCCCAGGAGCATGTTTGCCTCTTTCACGTCATCGAGCGGCCCGGCGAACGCGAAGGCGATCGCCTCTTCCACCAACCCCTCGCGCAAACCGATGCGGAGATCGCCCGTCAAAATCTTAATTACATACTGTCCTTCCCGCGCCGATATTTTGGCGAGGCGCGTCTGCAGAATTTCCGTCTTCGCCAGCGGACCGCGTGCTTTGTGCAGCGATTCGAAAAACGCGCGGGATTCGGCCAGCGCGAATGGTTCCGGCGCGGTGCGGTTCTCGAGCGCTTCCAGCGCAGTCTTACCTGCGTCACCATGCGAGCTCGCGATGCGGCGAAAATCCGCTTCGCTCATTTTGGCCGCGCCGATCAATGCGCGCCGAATTACCGCCCACCCTGCCTGAAGCGTGCGCAGATCGCTTTGGGGAAATGGTTTCCCGGTGAAATAAGTCGCCGCAATCCGCAGCTGCGTGGCATCGAGGCTTCGCAAATACTCCGCGAGCAGGCGAACTTTCTCCAGCTTCGCCGGCGTCGCCGCAATCGTTTCGCCGACCTTCGCGAAATCACCAAATTGCGACGCGACTTCCGGCTGTGGGCCATCGGAGACGGCGACGGCCGTCGCGCGGAAGGTGCCGAGCGTTAATTCGAGTTGGTTCTGCTCGCTCAAGGCCCAGGCTTCGATTCCGCGGTCGCGTAGATCGCGCGCGAACTCGGCCGCGAAACCGTGAAGTGTCAGCACTCGCTGCGGTTTCACCAGTTCGACGTAACGGAGCAGATCGGTGTAATCGGCATGATCGGAGAGGGCAAATGCCGCATCGACCTGATAGCGATAAATCGAATTCGGATCGACCGCCCAGCCGCTGATCATGGCCACGCGCTTGTTCCGAATTTTTTCGAGCATGCGCGAGCGCGTCACATTGGGAGGGCAAATCAAAACCTTACCGGCGACTTCGTTTACGCTATAACGTTCGTATTCGCAAAACGATTGCCCGAACTGCTCGTAGATCCGCGTCATCCGATGGACGGACCCATGCAGCATCGGCTTGAGTCCGGCTCCCGCGAGCGAGCAAAGAATTTCCTGTGCTTTGCCTAACGAGTATCCAAGCAGCACCGGCACCGCATCCGCTTCGAGAGCGTCCCGGCAGAAAGCGACGATCTGCGCGATGACTTCCTCGGTGGGCGGCAAACGATAGCGCGGCAAACCATAGGTGGTTTCCATGATGAGCGTATCGGCCTGGCGCCACTCCGTTGGCTCGGCGGAGCGCCCGGGTCGCAATTTGAAGTCGCCGGTGTAAAGGAGCGATCCACTT
>JBEEHO010000244.1:0-4149 GCA_041167425.1 Verrucomicrobiota bacterium
CGGGATGACACGCAGCGGAGCTTGACAAGGTGGGAGGGACCTTAGTGTCCCGACAACGATCCCATAAACAGCCGGGACACTGAGGTCCCTCCCACATTCTCAGATCGCGGCGAAGGCGGTCTTCAAATCGTCGATGAGATCCTCGACTTCTTCGACGCCGACGGAGAGACGGACCAGCGAATCCGTAATCCCGAGCGACGCCCGCATCTCAGGTGGGACCGAGCCGTGCGTCATGATCGCGGGATGATTGATGAGGCTTTCCACTCCGCCCAAACTTTCCGCGAGTGAGAACAGATGGGTGTTTTCCAAAAAGCGGCGAGTGCCCGCCAGGTCCGTCTTCAACACAATCGTGACCATCCCGCCGAACGCGCGCATTTGTTTCTTCGCGAGCGCATGTTGCGGGTGCTGCTCGAGTCCCGGGTAGTAAATCTTTTCAACTTTCGGTTCGGTCGCGAGCCAGCGCGCGATCTCGAGCGCGTTCTCACAATGCCGTTCCATCCTCAGCGCCAGCGTCTTCAACCCGCGCAGGGCGAGAAAGCTGTCGAACGGCCCTGCAATCGCGCCCACCGCATTCTGCAAAAACGCAATCTGATCGCCGAGTTCCTTGTTCTCTCCCACGACGATGACTCCGCCCACCATGTCGGAGTGGCCGTTCAGATATTTCGTCGCGGAATGAATGACCATGTCGAAACCGAATTCGATCGGCCGCTGGATCCAGGGGCTGGCGAAGGTGTTGTCGGAGACGGAAATCGCGTTGTGCGCGCGCGCAATTTTCGCCACGGCCTCAAGATCGATCAACTTCAGCAGCGGGTTGCTCGGCGTCTCAACCCAGACCATGCGGGTGTTGGGGCGCATTTCTTTTTCCACTGCGCTCGCATCGGTCATGTCGATGAAAGTGAAATCGAGATTCGCGGAACGGCGCCGCACCCGCTCAAAAAGCCGGAAGGTTCCGCCATAAAGATCGTCGCTTACGACTATGTGGGAACCGCTGTCGAGCCCGTCGAGGGCAGTGGCCATCGCCGCGAGTCCCGAAGCGAAGGCCCACCCGCGCGTGCCGCTTTCGAGATTGGCAATGCAACGCTCGTAAGCGCTGCGGGTTGGATTGATCGAGCGCGAGTAATCGTAGCCCTTATGTCGGCCGGGGCTCTGCTGGACGTAAGTGGACGTCTGGTAAATCGGCGTCATAATCGCGCCGGTCGATGGATCGGGTGATTGCCCGGCGTGGATGACCCGCGTGGCGATGTCGTGCTGTTTCTTCATGAGATTGTTGCCCGCAGATTACGCAGATTTCCGCAGATTAAAGAACTGTCTCCTGATTCCACACTCCGCAAAAATCTGCGTCAATCTGCGAAATCTGCGGATAGAAACTCACGGCATTTGGCGCCGCAGGTAAGAGAGCAGATCGCTCCGCGTGATCAGCCCGAGAAATTTATTCCCGTCCATGACGATGGCGACGCGGCCGCGGTCGAAAACTCCGAGCAAATCCGGGATTTTCGCGGCGGGCGAGAGCGTTTCCAACCGATCGGTCATCGCGGTTTTCACGGCATGCTTAAAATGATCCGGATCGTGATGCACTTTTACCAGCACGTCCGATTCATCGAGGATCCCGACGGCGCGCCCGTTTTCGTCGACGACCGGCACCTGCGAAACATCCGCGGTGCGCATGCGCTTCACGGCGGTGAGCAAGGTGTCGTTAGGCCCGACCGAGATGACTTCGCCTGCTTCATGACGATGCGAAATCAAATCGCTCAAGTCGCCCTGGGATGGACGTTGCCCGAACCCCTGCTCGGCCATCCAGAAATCGTTGAACATCTTCGAGAGATACTTGTTCCCCGTGTCGCAGACGAAGGTGACGACCCGTTTTTTTTCTGTCTGCTGACGGCAATAACGCAACGCGCCGGCCAGAAGCGTGCCGGTCGAGGAGCCGGCCAGAATTCCTTCCTTGCGCAACAATTCACGGGCGACGTCAAAGCTCTCCGCGTCGTCGATCTCGAATGCGTCGGTGACGTAAGACATGTCCGCGATGTCTGGAATGAAATCTTCGCCGATGCCTTCGACGGCCCAGCTGCCGGCCTCTTCGAGCTTCCCGGTCTTGACCCACTCATAAAGGATGGAACCGGTCGGATCGGCCAGAATCATTTCCAGGTTTGGCTGGACCCGCTCGAAGAAACGGCCGAGACCGGTGAGCGTGCCGCCGGAGCCGACACCCACCACGACGGCATCGAGATGATGGCCCATCTGCTCCCATATTTCCGGACCGGTGCCGCGCTCATGCGCGAGTGGGTTAGCGGGATTGCCGAATTGATTGACGTAAAATCCGCCGGGAATTTCCTCGGCGAGGCGCGCCGCGACATCCTGATAATATTCCGGATGACCGCGCGTGACATCGGAACGCGCCAGCCGGACCTCGGCGCCAAGCGCGCGCACGTGCGCGATTTTTTCCTGCGACATCTTGTCGGGAATGACCAGAATGATGCGATAACCTTTTGCGCCAGCGATCAAGGCCAGCCCGAGACCGGTGTTCCCGGCCGTCGCCTCGACGATCGTGCCGCCCGGCTTCAGTTTTCCGTCGCGTTCCGCCGCTTCGACCATTGCGAGAGCGACGCGATCCTTAATAGAACCGGTTGGGTTCTGGTTTTCGAGTTTGAGGAAAAGCTGGCACGGCCCGGTATCCATCCGCGTGATCTCGACGAGAGGGGTGTCGCCAATCAGGGAAAGAATCGCGGGTGGTTTCGTCCCGGTGGCGGGAGGCGCGGTGGAAATTTCAATCATGGGGTGAACAGACTCAGCATTTCGTTGGGATAATCGAGCGCTACTTTGTAATGGCGCAGAAAATTGTAGCCGACAATGCCGTCCAGCTTCACGCCTAAAGCGTTGCTGAGCATGACAAAGAAATCTCCGACCACCACGTTGGAATCGTCGATCCTGGCACCGCCCACTTGAAATGACTTCAAAACACCAGCGGTAACATCCACCGGCGCGCCCCCGGTGGTGGCCGCGCCGAGCGGTGAGCTCACGACGCCGAGTTCTTTTGCGAGCTCGGGCGTGATCGCGGTCGTGGACGTCCCAGTGTCGATGGCAAATTGGAACGGGCCGCGGCCGTTGGCATAAACGTCGACGAGAAGAAGGGGCTTGGCCGGGCTGGCCAGACGCATCGGCACTTTGGTAACCGCAGCCGACCGACCCGCGGATTCAAGGCGGCTGGGATCATCGAGCCAGATCTCGTTCTTGCGATAATCGAGCGTGATCCGGAAATGCTGGAGGAAATTGTAGCCGAGGTCGCCGTCGATCTGCGCGCCGATTGTCTTGCCAATATGACTCAGATCAACCAGCCCCACATCCACACCGGTGAGCCTCGCGGAACCGACCGCGAGCGAATCCAACTTTGCGAGCGACACCGAAAGGGCACCGCCGGCGCTTTGACCTTCCCTGGATCCGATGACCTTCACGCCGAGCTTCTGCCCAAGCTGGGACGCGAGCAACGAGGTGCCCGCACCCGTATCCAAAATAAATTCGAACGGCCCGTCGCCGTTTACTTTCACGGGGAGAAGAATCAGGGGCTGGGCTCCGCCGGCGAGGCGGAATTTCACCTTGGCGCGACGCGGTGAAAGAGTGGCGGTGGTCATTGCGGGATTATTCTAGTGCGACCACTCGGAATTGCTGTCCGCGAGAAATTGCTGGAGCACATCGAAACGGACCTCGCCGTAGTTCAGCGCGTAGCGCAAATCGCCGCCTTTAAAAACCCACGTCGTTGGAATCCAACTCAGCGGCAAATCAAGGAAGCGCTTGATTTTGTCGGCACCGCGCGGGCCGGGATCGGCCAGAATGGTCACGTTAGCCTGGGCGGCGATTTCGAATTTCGTGAGCATGGCGCGGCCATCTTCACCGCCGTTCCAGACCGAAACGAAATAGAATTTGACCTGCGGATTCTCCTTGATCGTCTTGAGCCAGCCGCCGCTTTTCAATTCCGCCTGGCAATTTGAACACCACGGCGCCCAGAGATGCACGACGCTCAAACCTGGCGCCTTGATTGCTTCCGCGAGCTGCTGCTCCGCCGGGGAAGCGGCGAATGACGACATGCCGGCAAAAGCCGCAAATAAGATGGAGAAACGGATGAGCTTGTTCATGGATTCGCCTGAGCCGACACAC
>JBEEHO010000245.1:0-4705 GCA_041167425.1 Verrucomicrobiota bacterium
AAGCGGCTCCAGCTAGAATTTCGCTCTGACTTCGAGGCGCAGGTAGGGCGCGGGATCCGTCTTGTAGGTCATCCCGGCGCGATAGAAGTCGAACTTTCGTTGCAGAGAAATGCCGCCGCCCAGGTCGACCGTGACCGCGTCGCAAGGCGAATAGACGAAGCCGCCCCCCACCCGGTAATCGGAGTAATCGACCTGCGCACCACTCAATTTGTGCGGGAAGATGGTGTCATTGCGGTCGGTGCGGAAAGACCCGCCGGTTAACTGTCCGCCCACCCACAAATCGAATTTGTCGCAGGGCGAATAAATCACGCGCGGCTCGGGCAGGATCCCCATAATTTTCCATTTATCGTTTGGCATCCAGATCAAGCCGGCCAGTGGTATGACCGGGAATCGCCCGCGAAGAAAAGAGGCGTTCGCTCCGACAAAGACGTAAAGCCGGTCCGGCTGTAAAACAAAAATGCGTCCCAGAGTGATGGGCGCGTCGAAGGATGCACTGTCGAAATCGTTTTCAGTGTAGAAGCCCGGTTTTACCTGGATGAAGGCGCCTACATCGTTGTTGTGCATGTAATCGACGCCAATCGTGCCGGCCACGGCTTGCAAATGCTCGGGCACGGGCGCGCCGGTGGAGCCGAAATCAAAACGTTCGTAGGAGACTCCGAGATGGAGATAAAGGTGTCCGCTCAGGAAAAAGCGATGCCCGTAGGAAAAGGAACTCCCGATGGCGTACTGGTCGCCGAAGCTTCCTCCGCGATGGAGGTCGCTTCCGAAGACATAGCTCGAATCGATCTCGACCAGGTCGAGCGAAACCGCTTCCGTCTTTTGTTCCGCGATCGATTCAACATTTTCCTTGATCGAGGCGGCCCACGTCCTCGAGGAGGCGAAGAAAATCAGGACGAGAAAAAGGAAGCGCGCGGAGTTTTTCATTCGGCGTGGACAATACCTCAATCGGGCGTGGGAACAAACCGGATGCCTCGGTTTGGAGCGATTCTTTTATTGCCAGCTTGCATGCGGGAGACAGTTGCTGGAATAACGACACACTTGTGAGGATGAAAGCACCTGAGAAACATCTCGCCGGCACCGATCCACGCTTCGCGGCGCTCATCGCGCGGGCCAGGCCTTTCGACGTGGTGGCCCGACCGCTGCTGAAGCCATTCGATTCGCTCGCGGAATCGATCGCGTATCAGCAGCTGAGCGGGAAGGCGGCCGCGACGATCTTCGGCCGCGTGCGCGCGCTTTACCCGAAGCGGAAATGGCTCGATCCCAAACTGGTCCTGGCCACACCGGATGAAAAATTGCGCGCGTGCGGGCTTTCCGGCAGCAAGACGGCCGCGCTGAAAGACCTCGCCGCCAAAACGCTCGATGGAACGGTCCCATCCGCCCGCGCCCTCGCCGGGATGAGCGACGAAGAAATCATCGAGCGTCTCACCAAGGTGCGCGGCATCGGGCGTTGGACCGTGGAGATGCTGCTTCTTTTCGAGCTGGGCCGGCTCGACGTCTGGCCGGTGGCCGATTACGGCGTGCAGAAAGGGTTCGCGAAAACTTTTCGCCGTAGAAAATTGCCGACCCAGAAGCAGTTTCTGAAAATCGGAGAGAAGTGGCGGCCCTACCGCTCGGTGGCCGCCTGGTATTTTTGGCGCGCGCTCGATCAACCGGAAGTGGCGAGCCGTTTCGATTAACCCGATGCGTCTTCTTTGGCGTCGTGCCCCCGCGGGCCAATTCGACCACGAGCTGGCGTGGCTCGGGCTTTCGGTCGGGACGGTCGTGGGCGGTTTGATCTGGCTGGGCCTGGGATTGGCGGGGCCGCGCTGTTTTTTTCGCGCGCTCACCGGTTTGCCCTGCGTGAGTTGTGGCGCTACCCGGTGCACGATCGCGTTCCTGCACGGAAATTTTTTGACCGCGTGGCAATGGAACCCGCTCGCCTTCGTGGCGTTTTGCGTGCTGATCGTGTTCGATCTTTACGCGTTGATTGTCATTGTGGGGCGAACGGCGCGATTGCGCATCGTCGATTGTACGCCTGGCGAAAAAAAATTCGCGCGAATCGCGGTGGTGATTCTGCTGACGCTAAACTGGATTTATCTGCTGGCGCACCGCGGCCAGTTTTAGCGGCGTTGCTCAGGCGCTCCGATAGGCGTGTCATGCCGAGCCGCGCAGACGGCGAGGGACCTCACATTCGCACATTCGATCACGCAAAAGATGGCTAGCGTGATCGATACCACTTGAGAGGTCCCTCGTCGTCTGTGCGACTCGGCATGACAAGCAAGGATCACCGCTCAACTTTGGAAGTCGGCGCCGATTGCAGCTGCGCGCGCCCTACGTCGTCTTCCGCGGCGCCGCGGTGGCTGGCGATGAAGGCAGTAGGATCGATCCAGCCGCGCGTATCGTCACGATAACCGGCGCCGACAAAGGGCGTGGTGAAATCGCGCATTTCGAAATGCAGATGGGCCCAGTATCTTCCGTTCGCTGTTCCGACCGTCGCGATTTGCTCGCCGCGTCGCACCCGTTGCTTTGGTTCCACCAGAATTTCATCCACGTGCGCGTAATACGACTGCACATATTTGCGCGCGCCGTTTTCTTCGCAGGCATGGAGCACAATAATGACGTTGCCCCAGCCCGGGCCGCCTTCGCGCGCCAGGAGGACACGGCCATCGGCGACCGCGTAGATCGGATCGCCCAGGTCGCTGTTCTCGCCCCCGATGCCGTTCAGGTCGTCGCCGAGGTGTCGATTCTGGGTGAACGGCTGGGCGTTGTAAGCGAGGGCGCCGTTCTCGCTTCCCAGCGGAAAATCGAACCGCGCCGCGGTTGGCAGCGACGCCAGGAAAAGCGGCGGCACAATTTGAAAGGCCGGATCGATCTCCGTTGGCCGATGCAATTCCGGCCAGAGCCGCCAGAAGAGGCCCGCCAAGAGCGCGAGCAGGAACACGCCGCCGAGCATTAACATTCCGCTCAGCGACGTTCTTCCCTTGCTCGCAGTTCCCTTCATCTTTACGCTCGCGCGATGCGAATTTTGGTCACGGGCGGGGCGGGGTTTATCGGTTCGCACCTGGTCGAAAAGTTGCTTGCGATCGGCCACGAAGTTTCGATTCTCGACGATTTCAACGATTTTTACGACCCGCAAATCAAACGCGCAAATATTCAGGCGGTGGCGGGCGAGATCGGAATTCATCGCGTGGATTTGCGCGACAGCGCGGCGGTAAACTCACTTTTTCATCGCGAGAAATTCGACGCGATCGCCCACCTCGCGGCGCGAGCAGGTGTCCGACCGTCCATTCGCCAGCCGCAGCTTTATTACGACACGAACGTCGGCGGAACGTTGCATCTGCTCGAGGCCGCCCGTCTCACCGGGATCGAGCGGTTTGTCTTCGCGTCGAGTTCGTCAGTCTATGGCAGTGCGAAAACGGTGCCTTTCTCGGAAAGTCTTCATCTCACGCAAACGATCAGCCCGTACGCGGCGACGAAGGTCGCAGGCGAATTTCTCTGCTCGACCTATTCGCATCTTTACGGGATGCGAGTAGTCGCCCTGCGCTTCTTCACCGTTTACGGCGCCAGACAGCGGCCCGATCTCGCGATCCACCAATTCACCAAACGTATCCACGCCGGTGAACCGATCGATCAGTACGGCGATGGCACGACCCGGCGCGATTACACTTACATCGACGACACCCTTCAAGGCGTCCTGGCCGCGCTGAAATATGAGGGACCGCTTTTCGACATCTTTAATCTGGGGGAGAGCGAGACGATTCAGTTGACGGATTTAATCGCGGGCATCGAGAAAGCGCTGGGCAAAAAAGCCAGGATTAATCAGTTGCCGGAGCAACCCGGAGACATGCCGGTGACTTGCGCCGATATCTCGAAAGCGAAGGAATTGCTCGGCTACAATCCGACCACGCCGCTCAGCGTTGGCCTGCCCAAGTTCGTCGATTGGTTTTTGAAAACACGGGGAGAGGGGAAACATCCAACGCTTCAATGAAGAGAAACAAGCCGGGCCGTCCCTACAAATTATTCTTCCGGTTTCCTTTCTGACGTTGGACGTTTCTTTTCGGAAGCGGTTTTGACCGAAGTGCTCGCGCCGCCTCCGCTCTCCCATCCCTCTCTGCCTTGCATTTCTCCTCGTCGCGCCCATAGTTAGGCGCAGATGTCGGGAATGTTCTTCGATAGTCCGGCCCTTCGCTTTTCACGACGACTCAGTTTTTACCAGATCCGGATGCGTTCGCTCGCATCGGTGCTGTTTCGTTGGTTGACTGGCGCGGGCCGCCTTTGCGTTCGAATTGATTCCCGATGCCACGAGGCGGAGTTCCCAGGGGCGACGCAGACTGCTTACGAGCTGCTTTTTACACGTTCGCGTGCCAGGGACCGTGCATCCACCGATGCGCTCCGCCCAAACTACAATTGGGTGAAACCTGAGGATCAACATGACATCTCAATCATCGGGGAGAAATGGCCGGCGTTCGCGCGGCGGCTCCCGCAGAAGGGGCGACAATCGCCCGCGCCACCAGAGCGCGCCATCGAGGGCGCCGGCGAAGCAATCGTTCTGGCAGAAAATAACGGCCTTTTTCACCGGTGGAAAACCGGGACCAGCGGCCAGGCCCATGTCGCCGGCAACGCGCAACAACGGTTTCGAGCCGTCGCGTTCGCCGCGCAAACCTGAATCGGTCGAAGTCACCACGCCCCGGCTTTATGTCGGGAACCTGTCGTTCGACGCGACGGA
>JBEEHO010000246.1:0-6087 GCA_041167425.1 Verrucomicrobiota bacterium
AACATAAGCGAAATCAAGTTTCGGGTGGATCGAGTTCTTCTCGATGGCTTCGACCACAAATTCCTGATCGCGGACATCTAGGCGTTCGCCACTGTGCCACCGACCAAGGAAAATATCGCGCGCCAGCTTTTCCTCGATGCGTCACCTTTTTTCCGCACTTCCAGCGCGAATTTGGTGGCCTGTCACTTGTCGGAATCAGAGGAACGAAGCGCGACCTACTTTGGCGACGGAGCGTTCGAGTCGAATTACTGGTTCGGATTTTCGGCGGCCCGCCAAACGACGTCGCCACGTCTCACGCCTGAAGAAAATCAAAAACTATTCGGTGTCGCGGCCTCGCCCTTTGGCCATGGTCACAATTACCGCGTGCGGCTGACTTTTCGCGATGAACCAAACGTGAGCGACCACGCGTTGGTTCCTTTTAGCGACATCCGAGGCTGTCTGGAATCGTTGCGAAAGGAACTCGATCACAAGAATCTGAATCACGAGGTGCTGGCCCTCATGGATCAACCGATCACCACGGAGAATCTGGCGCGACACATCCACGAGCGGGTCGCCGAAAAGCTGCGAATCAATCGAGTGCGATTGCACGAGCGCGACGATTTTTTCGCGGAGCATTGGGAGGGTGGAAAATATTTCCTCGGACTGCAAATTCCATTCAGCGCCGCCCATCGATTGCACGCCGATAAGCTCGGCGCGGAAGAGAACCTGGCCCTTTACGGGAAATGCAATAACCCGCTCGGGCACGGGCATCGTTACCTGACGGAAGCGACTATCGGCGGCCCGTTCGACGAACGCAGTGGCGCGCTGATGGATTTCGTCGCGTTCCAAACGGCAATCGCTGAGGCCGTGCAGCCGTTTGAAGACAAGCACCTGGATCTTGAAGTCGACGATTTTCGAGACAAGCCGTCGACCGGCGAGAACATTGTGCAGGCACTCTGGCCGCGGTTTGATGTAAGACTCGATGGTCGTCTGGTTCGGCTGCGTCTTTGGGAAACCGCGAACAATCGTTTTACCCTGAGAGTATAAGATGAAGCGTTATCTCATCACCGGGGCGAGTCGCGGGATCGGCCGTGCGATCGCGGAGAAACTCGCGGGCCCTGACCACACGCTTCTGCTTCATGGAAGGAATCGTGAGGCACTCGCGAAAACGTGCCGCCTGGTCGAAGCCAAATCGGGCACGGCGGTTCCCCTTTCTTATGACCTGCGCCGCGCGGTCCGGGTGGAGAAGATGATCGAAGCGATCGGAACCGAGCCTCTCGATGCCCTGATCAATAATGCCGGAGTGGCTCTGGTAAAACCGTTCGAGCAAATCACGCTCGTGGAATGGGACACGCTTTTCGCTGTGAACGTCACCGCGCCCTTTCTTTTGACCCAACACCTCGCACCCAGGATGCAGACTGGTTCGAGTATCGTGAATATTTTATCGATCGCGGCGAAAACCGGTTTTCCCGGCTGGAGCTGCTACTGCATGACGAAATTCGCGCTGGAAGGATTCTCGCAGGCGGTGCGCGAAGAAGTGCGCCCCCGCGGGATTCGTGTGCTTAACATTTATCCCGCGGCGACGAACACGGAAATCTGGAATGCCGTTCAGGGCGAATGGCCCCGCGAGAAAATGCTGCTGCCGGAAGAAATTGGCGATGCCGTGGCCTACGCGCTTTCGCGGCCGCCCGGGGTCGCGGTCGAAAATATCGATCTGTTAAACCTGACCGGGAGATTATAACGTTTTGCCCCGAGGAAAATGATTACCGGCAGCGAGATCACCATTAATGTCGTCGCGTCGATCATCGCCTCTCTCATCCTGCTGATCGCCGGATTTCTGTGGGGAAAATACAAAGAGCGCCGGCGCTTCGGCCGCAATCTGGAGGAGTACGATTTCTATCCGTACACGATCAATCGGGACAACCTGCCTGAGTTCAACCTGAAGGACTTCCGGCTGGGCATCCATTATTTCCTGAAGAACAACGACTACACCGCTGCGCGCGCTCTCATTTTCATCGGCGAACAAAACAACGTCCGCACCCAGCTGGAACCGGCCGAGCAGAAGGTCTACGCGAAACTTTTCGATAAATATGACGGCAAAAAAATCGCGGACGACACGACCGAATACCTGGAAAACTATGCGCGCCTTGTTCGCCTGATTGGAAAATCGTTTCCCAACATCGGCTTCGAGATTTTGCTCCATAATCTGGCCGACCCGTCGCACTCGCTGGTTTGTCTGGAAAACAACGCCACGGGCCGCCACTTGCGCGATGGGACCACCAATCTGCTGATCGATCTGAAGAAGAGGCAACTCAAGAACGAGGACAAGCTGAACTACGAGCTGAATATTGGAGCGCGGAAATTCAAGTGCACCACCATCCCAATCTACCGTCCGGAATTTGGCGTGGTCGGCGCGGTCTGCATCAACGTGGATGTGAATTATCTGACCGACGAAGTGGTGAGCAGTCGCGACCGGATCGAAGCATTCTTCAAAAACTTTTGCCGCACCGACATGCAGCTCGACGAAAATATTCTCAGCAAAGACGAATACGCCAAAGCGCTGAAGGGCAAACGCCACTTCAAGGACGAAAGCGTTTGATTGCCGGCTGCTTCGGGGCGCTCTGTCTTTTTTGAGCAGCGCTAATGCGTTGGCGCCGCCGTCTCGAGGTTCGTCTTGTGATAGGTGACGAGACGGAAACCCCACTCGATCAGCGTGGCATTGTCTTTGTCCAGGGCCTTACGCCCATTCAGAAAGGTCATGACTTGCTGCTTGAGCGCATTCTGCTGCCCGGTGTCGTCGAGGATTTCGAAAATCTCCATCGAAAGAAGCCAATCGTTGGCATGTTCTTTTTGCTGGGTTTCCCAGATTTCTCCGAGGCGCTCGTACCCTACTTTGCGCTCTCGAATATCGCGCACCTGTCCGTACAAGCTTTCCAATCGCTTGCGCTTCGCGTCCGACGGCGATTTGATTGTGCGCTCGCGCGGAATCAACGCGACCTGGTTGTAAGCATCCTTGTCGGCCGCGCCGTTGAAAACCGAGGTGATGCGCGCACCCACCGCCATATCGAAGTTGCCCCACGCCGGCTCGAATAAAATGCGTTCTCCAAACGTGACCCGGCAATTCGTGAAAGTGAGGAGCAACAGTTTGCCGTCGCGCCGCAAAATATTTTCGAGGCGGCCTGTGACCACGGCGCCACTGGCGAACTCCACCGTCGAATGTTGACCTGTCGTGATGCCCAGCGACGTCAGCTCATCGTCCGTGAGCGTTTCCGGCGATTTGTCCGTCGATTTCCACTGGCCGATGGGCGCGCCAAAACCTTCCGCGTGGGAATTAATGCCGTGCCCGGGAAGTTCCTTGTTCCCGAAAGCGAGTGCGCTGGCTCCAGTCGTGCGCAGATAAATCGCGTCGCCTTCGTCTGTGATTACCTCGGTGAAAACCCCTGAGACTTGCAGCCCGGAGGAATACTCACACGTCGCCGTGTTCTTGCATTCGATCGCCTTCGTGATTCCTTCGAGGCCGCCGACGCGGAACGCCATCTTGCTGGCGAATTCTTCCAGCACTTCGCCCAGCTGCTGGAAATCGCGCGTGACGAAAAGCTGCGGCTGCTTGGTGGTGATATCGAACGGGACATTCTGCGCCTCGATCGAATATGGAATCTTCTTCACCTTCGGTTCGAGGCAGCTCACCGATTCGCCGATCGAGGAAAGCAATCCGGCGCCGTAAATTTTCGGCTTATCGAGGGGACCGATCAGCCCGTATTCCACCGTCCACCAATGGAGGCGCGAGAGCAGCGCCATTTCGGACGGATCGCCCAGATTCTTTTGCCGTTCCTCGACCAGCTTCGTCGCTTTCTCCAGCGCCGCGGCCTCCGGGTTCGGCTGCTCTTTCAGGATCGAGAGATGCCGGATCGCTTCGTAAAGCTCGAAGTCCTTTTTCGAAGACATCGCCTTCGCCCCGACCTCGCCGAAGCGCTGCAAATAATCCGCGTATTCCTGATCGACGATGATCGGCGCATGTCCCGCGGCTTCGTGCACGATGTCGGGCGCGGGCGTGTATTCGATGTGATTGATCTGGCGCATGTCACACGCGATCACCAAAACGCGATAGGCCTGAAACTCCATGAAAGCAGCCGGCGGAATAAAACCGTCCACGGCCACGCCCCCCCAGCCGATCTTTCCGAGGATCTCGTTCATCTCTTCGATCCGCGGAATTCGGTCGAAAGAAATTCCGGTATCGAGCAGGCCCTGGAAGTAGAGCTTGTGGGCGTATTCGCGCAGGAAAAAAATGTTCTGACGCATGATGAAGCGCCAGACCGCGTGATCGACCGGGGTGTATTCGTCGTAACGCTGGTCGACCGAGAACTGGAGCAGATGTTTCGGAAGCGAGGCCACGGCCTGGTTGTTCGTCGAAACTGAATTTGATTTCATAAGCAGTGGCCCCCTCGCGCGACGCAGCTTAAAATAAGTTCGATTGGAAACTGAGCAAGCGCATTCAAGCCGCACTTATCCGCTGCCGGCAGGCCGGGACGCTGCGCTGCTGCGCCTGCGAACGCCTCTGCGCGCCGTCGCGGCCAGACCTCAATCGCCTGCAGTCTGGCTCAATCTGGTTTGTCTCGACGCGCCGCTGGTCTCCGTCGCGTGGCTCTGGCTCTTTGCCGCCGTTTTTCATGTGGCCGTCGATCCAGCTAATGGTAGCGCGCTGTTTCTCACGGCCTGGGTGATCTATCTGGCCGATCGCTTGGCGGACAGCTGCTCGCTGGAAGAGGACGCGCTGCGATCGCTGCGCCATGAATTTTGTCTTAAACATCGCCAGATCTGGATCGGTGCACTGGCGGTGACCGCCACGATCGATGCGTCTCTGATCTGGCGAAGCGTCGGCCCTGAAACTTTTCTTTGCGGTGCGATCGCCGGCACGCTCGCTCTGCTCTATTTGGTGCTCAATTACTCGTTAGGCGGAGCGTGGCCCCTTCCGTTGAAAGAATTCGCCATCGGCAGCCTTTTTGCCGCGGGCACTCTGGTGGCCCTCTCGCCGGCATTCCCGCCGATGACCCGTTCGTTGCTCTTTTCCGGAATGGCCTTCGCCAGCGTCTGCACCCTCAACTGCATCAGCATCGCTTTTTGGGAACGAGAGCTGGATGAGAGGCAGCGAAAGATTTCCTTCGCGACGCGTTATCCCACGCTCGAACGGCATCTGGGAAAATTATCCGTCGCTCTCGGCTTGAGCTCTGGCGCGATGGGAGTGATTTATCGTGAAGCCGCGCCCATCTTTTTTTGTGTAACCGTGAGCTCGCTCTTTCTGGCGTTACTCAATTCCTCCCGTGAAAAAATTGGCCGCGATCAACGCACGGCCCTGGCGGATCTGGTTCTGCTCACACCGCTGCTGATTCTTTTGGTCATGAACGCGTGAGCTTCGACGCGATCGCGCCGTGGTATCGGACGCTGGAATGGATCGCCTTTGGTCATGACCTCCAGCATTGCCGCGTGGCGTGTCTCAGGGAGATCACGACTCCGCGGTGTGCTCTGATTGTGGGGGAGGGGAATGGAAGGTTTCTTTGTGAATTGTTGCGGCTCCATCCGGGAATCGAGGTCGATTGTGTGGATGCAAGCGCGCGGATGCTGCAATTGGCCCGGACACGCGTCGAAGACGAATTCGGCGGTGGCGAAGCGCGCGTCCGATTTCTTCATCACGATATTACCTGCTGGAGTCCACCCGCACATCACTACGACCTGGTCGTGACGCACTTTGTTCTCGATTGCTTTCCGGAACCGGCGTTGAGCCAGGTCATACGGATGCTGGCCCGCGCAACGGCGAAAGATGCGACCTGGTTGCTTGCGGATTTTTGTATTCCACGGGTTGGAACCGCGCGGTTCCGTGTCCGCGCCTGGCTGGCCGCCATGTATTTATTTTTTCGAATTACCGCGCGGATCGAGGCGCGCGAACTCATCGATCCCATGCCGTTCCTGCGGACCGAAGGATTCGCGCTGACTCGGCAGCACCTGTTTCGAGGTGGGATGCTCAAGTCGGAAATTTGGCGTCGAATTTCCTAGGACCGTCTTCTGGTGCGTGTCATCCCGAGCCGCGCAGACGGCGAGGGACCCCACAGTCGT
>JBEEHO010000247.1:0-8382 GCA_041167425.1 Verrucomicrobiota bacterium
AACTCAAAATCATTTCGACAAATGCATCTAGTCGGTCGCTGTGACCGAGAGCGAGATTGACGGTCTCGTAGCCCTAACCACCGCGTCCCGCTCCGCTCAAGGAGACAGCTCTCCCAAAGGAGGGAGCTACCATCAGTCTTAAGTAGCATCGCAAAATCCTACTATCGCCCAGTGGCGACGGACGGTAGAACGCGGATAACTTGAAGCGTTGATACAAATCCTCGCCACCAACACCCATATGAATGCCGACAATAACGATACCGCCATGAAAGTTTATTTGCGTGAGATCGGGCGCATCCCGCTCCTGACGCCACAGCAGGAGATCGAGCTCGCCGCGAAAATTAAGAAAGGTGACCGCACCGCCTGCGCGCTCATGATCAATTCGAATTTACGCCTCGTGGTCAGGATCGCGCAGGACTACGCGAATCTCGGTTTGCCGCTCCTTGACGTTATCTCCGAAGGAAACGTCGGATTGATGACGGCCGTCGATCGATTCGATCCCGCGAAAGGCGCGAAGCTCAGCACCTATGCGGCATGGTGGATCAGGCAATCCATCAAGAGAGCCCTTTCGAATTACGGCAAGACGATCCGGTTGCCTGTTCATCTCGGTGACAAGATCTTGAAGATGCGCCGCGTCGCGCTCCAGATGAGCGAGGAGCTGGGCCGCGAGCCGACTGATGACGAGCTTGGCGAAGAGATTGGGATTGCCAGCGAAAAGGTCTCGCAATTAAAAACCGCCGCGATTCGTCCTGCTTCGCTCGATGCGCCCATCAGCGCCGATGACCTGACGGAGTTTGGTGAAAGTGTCGCGGACGAAGAGGCGGGAACGCCGTTCGAGTTGCTGCGCGATAAAGACCTCCAGAACGAGGTGGGCGGCCTGCTCGAAGGGCTCGATGATCGGGAAAAGAAAATTATTTTCCAGCGTTTCGGTTTCGACGGTGGAAAGCGGAAGACGCTTCAGGAAATAGGCCGGGGATTGGGGATCTCGCGCGAACGAATTCGACAGCTGGAGAATATCGCGCTCACGAAACTGCGTCGCGCCATGAGCCAAAAAGAGGGCATGATGGCGATCGCGGTCGCTGCGTAGGAAAGCAGACACGGCTCCAGGTGCTTAACAAAAGCGTGGAGTTATTCGCCGGAACCGGCATGACCGCGACACGCGTGCTCGTCATGACGAAGCCGGGATGATCGGCGAGAACCTTGCGGCCATCAAACTTGGCTTCCTTCCCGCGCAGAGACGTGAGCCGCCGCGAATTAGAGTGACGGTTCGAACTTCTGCGCGGACCGGCCGATCATGACCACCTCGTCTCACTTCAAACTTCCTCCAGGTGTCGAGGTCCTCGGCGAGGTGACGCCGGCGTTCGCTGAAATTCTCACGACCGATGCACTCGCGTTCGTCGCGAAGCTTCACCGAGCGTTCGCCGGCCGTCGCGCGGAATGCCTGGAGCGGCGCCAGGAAAGGCAGACTGCGCTCGATCGAGGTGAGACGCTGGATTTCCTCCCTGAAACCAGAGAGATCCGCGAAAGCGAATGGACCTGTGCGCCGATCCCGCGGGACATCACCGACCGGCGCGTGGAGATCACGGGCCCGACCGATCGCAAGATGGTGATCAACGCGCTGAACTCGGGCGCGAAGATTTTCATGGCGGACTTTGAGGACGCGAACGCGCCCAGGTGGACCAACATGATTGAAGGACAGATCAACCTGCGCGACGCGATTCGGCGGTCGATCACTTTTAAGAGTCCGGAAGGAAAGGAATACAAACTCAAAGGCCAGGTCGCGGTGCTCATGCCGCGGCCACGAGGCTGGCACCTGGTCGAGAAACATGTTCTCGTCGATGGCGAGCCGATCTCGGGCGGGCTGTTCGATTTTGGTTTGTATTTTTTTCACAACGCCAAAGAGCTGATCGCGCGCGGCAGCGGCCCCTATTTTTATTTGCCGAAGATGGAGAGTCATCTCGAAGCGCGCATCTGGAACGACGCTTTCAAACTCGCGCAGGATGAACTCGGCCTGCCGCGGGGGACGATTCGCGCCACGGTGCTGATCGAGACCATTCCGGCGGCGTTCGAGATCGACGAGATTCTCTACGAGCTGCGCGATCATTCCGCCGGGTTGAATTGCGGCCGGTGGGATTACATTTTTTCGTGCATCAAAAGGTTTCGCAACAAACGCGACTTCCTGCTCGCCGATCGCGCCTGCATCACGATGACGACGCATTTCATGCGCTCATATTCGCTGCTCTGCATCAAGACCTGTCACCGGCGAAAGACCTTCGCGATGGGTGGCATGGCGGCGCAAATCCCGGTGAAAAACGATCCGAAGGCGAATGACGAAGCCTTCGCCAAAGTCCGAGCCGATAAGGAACGCGAGGCGACCGACGGACACGACGGCACCTGGGTCGCGCACCCTGGAATGGTGCAGCTGGCGCTCGATGCTTTTGACCGATTGATGCCGCAGCCGAATCAAATCGACAAAAAACGCGACGACGTAAACGTGACGGCTGCTGATCTGCTCGCTTTCGGCCCGAGCGAACCGATCACCGAAGCGGGACTGCGCACGAACGTCAGTGTCGGCGTGCAATATCTCGAAGCCTGGCTGCGCGGCAGCGGCGCGGTGCCGATCTTCAATCTCATGGAAGACGCGGCCACCGCGGAGATCTCCCGCGCGCAGATCTGGCAATGGATTCGCCATCCGCGCGGCGTGCTCACGGACGGGCGCAAGGTTACGAAGGAACTTTTCCGCAGCGTGCTCGATGAAGAACTCGAAAAGATAAAGACGAATATTGGTCCGGAACGTTATGCGAAAGGCAAATTCGCAGTCGCGCGCGAGCTCTTCGATAAGATCACGACCGACGATGAGTTCGTCGAGTTCCTGACGCTGCCCGGATACGAGAAACTGGATTGATATGACCAGACCCACCGACGATTGGACGACAAATCCGCGCTGGAGCGGAATCGAGCGACCTTATTCGTTAGGCGACGTTGAACGTTTGCAAGGCAGCGTGATCGTCGAACACACCTTCGCGCGCCGCGGCGCGGAGAAGTTGTGGAGGCTTTTGCACACCGAAGATTTCGTGCCGGCGCTCGGCGCGCTCACCGGCAACCAAGCGGTGCAGCAGGTGAAAGCTGGATTAAAGGCGATCTATCTCAGCGGCTGGCAGGTCGCGGCCGATGCAAATCTCGCGGGCCAAATGTATCCCGACCAAAGCCTCTATCCCGCGAACAGCGTCCCCGCCGTGGTGAAACGCATCAACCAGGCTTTGCAGCGCGCCGACCAGATCTCTCACGCGGAGGGTAACGATGAGATCGATTGGTTCGCTCCGATCGTGGCCGACGCGGAAGCCGGGTTCGGCGGGCCGTTGAACGTTTTTGAACTGACGAAAGCAATGATCGAAGCGGGCGCAGCTGGTGTGCATTTGGAAGATCAGCTCGCGAGCGAAAAGAAATGCGGTCACATGGGCGGCAAGGTGCTGGTTCCGACGCGCACCGCGATTTCGCACCTGATCGCGGCGCGCCTCGCCGCGGATGTTTCAAATGTGCCCACCCTCATCATCGCCCGGACCGACGCCAATGCGGCGGCGCTTCTGACGAACGATGTCGACAAGCGCGACCACGCATTTCTCACGGGCGAGCGCACCGGCGAAGGTTTTTATCGCGTGCGTCCCGGTCTCGACCAGGCGATCGCACGCGGCCTGAGCTACGCGGCCTATGCCGACATGGTTTGGTGCGAAACAAGCGAGCCGAATTTGGCGGAGGCGCAGCGTTTCGCCGAAAGCATCAAAGCAAAATTTCCGGACAAGCTGCTGGCCTACAATTGTTCGCCCTCGTTTAACTGGAAGAAGAAACTCGATCGGGCCGGCATCGGAAAATTTCAGCGTGAACTCGGCGCCATGGGCTACAAGTTTCAGTTCGTTACGCTCGCCGGTTTTCACGCGCTCAATTACAGCATGTTCAGCCTCGCGCACGGCTACCAGGCGCGCGGCATGTCCGCGTATTCTGAATTACAGGAAGCCGAGTTCGCGGCAGAGGCGGATGGTTACTCCGCGACAAAGCATCAGCGTGAAGTAGGCACCGGTTACTTCGATGACGTCGCCCAGGTCATCGCCGGCGGCCAAAGCTCCACCACCGCGCTGGATGGCTCCACTGAAGAAGAACAATTCCGTTGATGAAAAGCGGCGTGGACCGCGCGGCGCTGGCCAATTCATGAACCAGAATGAAGTTACGCCGGCCGCAGCCACGCTGACCGGCAAACAATGTTTCCGGTGAGCATTCGACGCTTGTTTTGTCGCGGCCTGAGCGGGGGTGTATGCTCGGTCAAGGCAGGTTTGCGGCATGAATGATTTTCTCTTTGCCCGTTCGCAGATGGGCATGTCGTTAGGCTTCCACATTATTTTCGCGGCAGTGGGAATCGGGATGCCGGTGCTGATGACGATCGCGGAAGGACTGTATCTGCGGACCGGGCGGCCGGTTTATCTCGAACTCGCGAAACGCTGGGCGCGTGGCTCCGCCATTCTGTTCGCGGTGGGCGCGGTCTCGGGCACCGTCCTTTCTTTCGAGCTGGGATTGTTGTGGCCCAAATTCATGGAGAAAGCCGGCGCCATTATCGGCATGCCGTTTTCCCTGGAAGGTTTTGCTTTTTTCACCGAAGCGATTTTTCTCGGAGTCTTTCTCGCCGGCTGGAACCGGCTTCCGCCGCTCCTGCATTGGTTTTCCGGGCTGATGGTGGCGATCGGCGGAATTGCTTCCGGCATTTTCGTGGTGACAGCGAACGCGTGGATGAATATGCCCGCCGGTTTCAAAGTCGTCGGCGGCAAGATCACCGACATCGATCCGATGGCCGCGATGTTGAACCCGGGAAGTTTCCACGAAGTCCTGCATATGACGCTCGCCGCTTTTATCGGGACCGGTTTTGCGGTGGCGGCGGTCCACGCTTTCTTTTTGCTTCGCGATCCGCGCGATCAATTTCATCGCAGCGCGTTCGGCATCGCGCTGAGCATGGCCTGCCTCAGCGCTCCCTTGCAGCTCTGGAGCGGCGATCTCAGTGCGCGGACTGTCGCGCGCTTGCAACCGGCGAAGCTGGCCGCGATGGAAGCGAATTATCGCACACAAATCGGAGCTCCCATCCTCATCGGTGGAATTCCAAACGACGAAGCGCGCACGACCAAATACGCTGTCACCATTCCGCATGGCCTAAGTCTTCTCGTCGCGCGCGACGCCAGCGCGAAAGTCACCGGCCTGGAAGAATTTCCGAGAAAGGATTGGCCGAACGTGCGCCTGGTTCACTGGTCGTTCGACGTGATGGTCGCTTCCGGGTTGGCGATGATCTTCCTGTCGCTTGCCGCCGGCTTTCTCTGGTGGAAACACCGCCGCCTTCCCGATGGCAAATGGTTCCTGCGCGGAATGGTCGTCGCCGGCCCTCTGGGTTTCATCGCGATCGAAGCCGGATGGATGGTGACGGAACTTGGGCGCCAGCCCTGGATCATTTATAACGTGATGCGCACGGAGGAAGCGGTCACGCCGATGCCTGGGATTGCGGTGCCGTTCGTTGTTTTCACCCTCATCTACATCTTTCTCTCCCTCGTCCTTCTTTATCTTCTGCGACGGGAGTTCATGAAGGAGCCGGAACCAACTCCTGATCCGCACGTGACATGAACAGCCCGGAGCACATCGTCGCTGCGTTCCTTTTGCTCGCGCTCATTTCCTACGCCATCACGGGCGGCGCGGATTTCGGCGGCGGCATGTGGAATTTGCTGGCGAGCGGACCTCGCGCGACCGCGCAACGAAAGGCTGTTTCCAAAGCCCTCGGTCCCATCTGGGAAGCCGATCATGTCTGGTTGATTCTCGTGGTCGTCATTCTCTTCACCGGATTTCCCCCGGCGTTCGCCACGATCATGACCGCGCTGCACATTCCCGTTACGCTCATGCTCATCGGAATTATTCTGCGCGGCTCGGCTTTTATTTTCGCCAAGTACGACATCAAGACGCGCAAGGTCCAACAGGGCTGGAGCATGATGTTTGGCGCGGCCAGCTTCTTCACGCCATTCATTCAGGGAGTCACGCTCGGCGCGCTCGCGACCGGCCAGATTCGGGTGGTGAACGGCGCAGTGATCACCGGTTTTTTTGCCGGCTGGCTGACCCCATTCGCGTTGGCCTGCGGCCTGTTTGCCCTGGCTCTCTGCGGTTTTCTCGCCGCTGTCTATCTCACGCTCGACCCCGCCGTTGCTCCTGAAGTGCGGAACGATTTTCGGTTACGAGCTCTCTGGTCCGGCCTGCTTCTTGTTCCTGTCGCGTCCGGCGTTTTCGTGACCGCAAAGGCAGGTGCTCCTGATATTTTCCACGGCCTAACGAGTGGATGGGGACTGGTGTTGATGGCCGTCACGGTCTGTTCCGCTGCCGTGGCCCTGGCGAGCATGTGGTGGCGCCGGTTTCAAATCGCACGCATCGCCGCCATCGCCGAGGTCACACTCATCCTGGCCGGCTGGAGCCTGGCGCAATATCCCAATCTGGTGATACCGGACGTCACTCTCGTTAACGCCGCGGCGCCCGTCGCGACCCTAAGACTTCTGATGATCGCGCTCTGCTTCGGGTCGGTCGTGCTGCTCCCGTCGCTCGCCTTTTTGTTCTATCTGTTTAAAGGCCGAGCGCACATGGAGGATCAATCATGAGAAATGCCATCTGGTTTGGTTCGTCGACGTAGCGCCTCGCGGAATTGAGGATTGGCTCGCGGCGAGCGTCCCTGCGTTGCAAAGGGTCAGAAGGGTCATAACATTGTCGGACCCGAGCCGCTTCTCGATCTCGCGCAATCCGTCGCTTGCCCTGCACGCGGCTCTTCCACCGGTGAAAAAAAATAATAAAAACTTCCTGATTGGCGCATCGGCTCTCGTCGCCGCCATTCTGTTTGCCCTATTCCGTGGTGGAGGCAGCGAATCCATTTCCTATTCCGTGTCGCCGGTCGAAAAAGGGGACATTCTTCAGGTGGTCGATGCCACGGGCACCATCAACGCGGTGACGACCGTGCAGGTCGGCTCGCAAGTTTCCGGAGTGATTTCGGAACTGCATGCTGACTTCAATTCGCACGTGGCCAAAGGCGACGTGATCGCCCGGATCTCGCCGGCCCTTTTTGAGGGAGCGTTTGCTCAGGCGAAAGCCGATCTGGAAAACGCCGAAGCCAACGTGGCGGTGGCCGCTGCCAACACCGCCAAGGCCAGGGCGACCCAGGCGCAAACGAAGGCGGATTACGGTCGCAATGTTGGCCTAACGAAACAGGGGGCTGTGAGTGCCCAGGCGTTCGATCTGGCAAAAGCTTCCGCGGAGGGCGCCGACGCGCAGGTGGCGGCGGCGGAAGCACAGGAGCTCCAGGCCCGGGCCCAGGTAGCGCAGAAACGCGCCGCCGTGCAGATCGCACAAACGAACCTCGACTACACCACGATCCGCGCGCCGATTGACGGAACGGTCGTGGCCCGCACTGTCGATGTGGGGCAGACAGTCGCGGCATCGTTGCAGGCGCCGACGCTGTTCACGATCGCGCAGGACCTCACCAAGATGCAGGTCTACGCGAAAACCGATGAGTCAGACGTGGGCGGGATGAAGCGCGGGCAAAAGGTCACATTCAAAGTGGATGCTTACCCGCGCGAGACTTTTACCGGCACGGTTTCACAGGTGAGGATGAACTCTACCGTCGTGCAAAACGTCGTCACCTACGACACGATCATCGAGTTCGACAACCCGGAGCTGAAACTGTTTCCGGGAATGACGGCCTACGTCACGATTCCAGTCGCGACAGTGCAGAACGTCGTAAAGGTCCCAAACGCGGCGCTGCGCTTCAAACCGGATTTATCAGCAAACGAGATGCGCTCGCTTTACCGCAAATCGGGCATTCCTGAAGAAGGCGACGGGGCGGGTGAGACGAAGGCCCCGGCCGCAGGGCGCACGACCGGAAATAGTCCTCCGCCATCGGGGCCGACCAAGCCAGCTACCGGTCCAAGAAACGAAACGCGGATCGTCTGGAAGCTTGTGTCCGGGAAGACGCTCGAACCGGTCGCCATCAAGACCGGCATCACCGATCACACAAACACGGAATTGACGCAGGTGGCGAATGGGAAGCTGGAAGCCGGCGACGCGCTGGTCACCGGCGTAGCTCAACGTAGCACGGAAAAAACTCCGGGCGGCCCGCGCCGTCCGTAGGTCGAGCAGCGAATCCTTTGACCGCGTCTGATTCTTCGCTTCCCGGTGCCGATGCGAGCGTTCTGCGCGTCGAGGCATTGCATAAGTATTATCAGATGGGCGAAAACCGCGTCCATGCGTTGCGCGGTGTAGACCTCGAGATCAAGCGCGGCGAATTCGTCGCCATCATGGGCGCGAGCGGCAGCGGCAAATCGACCT
>JBEEHO010000248.1:0-2631 GCA_041167425.1 Verrucomicrobiota bacterium
GTTCATTCCCGTCCCGCAACGAGTTTTTGAAGTTGCGCCGTTGGTCCCTGGGTTTCCGTCGCTGGACGTGAGGCCGCACTCGTCAGGGGTAACCCGGCGTTTAGGAGGATTTCGGTTAGATTCTGAATTTAGATTTGGTGACGGCCTCCGCTGCCACAATCGCAAATCGGTAATCGAAAATCGAAAATTAGCTTATGCCAGTTCATTACGGTCGTTTTGAAATGCCGAAGACCCTCGTCAAGGACGAGAACGGCGCCACGGAAACCTACGCGCGATTCATCGCGGAGCCCTTCGAAGCCGGTTACGGCCACACCGTGGGCAATTCCCTGCGGCGGGTCCTGCTTTCCTCGCTGGAAGGAGCTGCCATCACCGCGGTGAAGATTACCGGCGCGCAGCACGAGTTCGCCACTCTCCCGGGCGTGGTCGAGGACGTGACTGATATCGTTCTCAACCTGAAGCGGATCAAATTTAAGGCGACCGAGCACGAGCCGCGCAAACTTTCCCTTGCCATCAACAAAGAAGGCGAAGTCTCGGCCGGCGATATTCAGCTGATCCAGGGCTACGAAATCCTGAATCCTGATCAACTCATCTGCACGATGGACAAAAAGCATAAGTTCGACGCCGAACTCGAAGTGCGCGTTGGCCGCGGCTTTGCCACCGGCGATGAAAACAAACGGGCCGATCAGCCCATCGGCCTCATCCCGATCGATTCCATTTTCTCGCCAGTGACCCGGGTGAAATACGCGGTGGAAAACACCCGCGTGGGTCAGCGCACCGATTACGATAAACTCATCCTCGAAGTCTGGACTGACGGGCGCCTGACTCCGGACGATGCCTTGCTCCAGGCCTCCGCGATCCTGCGCCATCACCTCGATGTCTTTGTGAATTTCAACGAAGACGTGATCGAGTTCGACGAAACGCCAGCGGGGGTGAGCGAGGAAAACATGAAGCTGAAGAAGCTTCTCAATATGAGCGTGAACGAGATCGAGCTGAGCGTGCGGGCGGCAAATTGCCTGAACAACGCGAACATCACCACCGTCGGCCAGCTGGCCCAGAAAACGGAAGCCGAGATGCTCAAGTATCGCAACTTCGGCAAGAAATCGCTTAACGAAATCAAGGACAAGCTCCAGCAATTGCAGCTTGGTCTTGGGATGAAATTTGACGCAGGTCTGGTGGAAACACCGGCGTCGGCGGATGGCGCGGGCAGCAACGGCGCCACGGAAGACGAAAAATAAGCGATCGTTAGGCCAGAGTCTGCCTCGAGGACGAATCCATGAGACATCAAAAGAAAACCCTCAAACTCGGCCGGACCGCCGAGCACCGAAAGGCCCTCCTGGCGAACCAGGTGTGCAGTTTGATCGAGCATCAGCGCATCAAGACCACTCTTGCGAAAGCGAAAGCGGTTCGCCCCCTGGCGGAGAAGATGGTGACGCTGGGCAAAAAAGGTTCGCTTCACGCCCGGCGCACCGCTTTGGCGGTGCTTCGCCAGAAAACTGCCGTGAAGAAATTGTTCGACGACATTGCGCCTCGTTCGGCGGATCGGAAGGGTGGATACACGCGGATCGTCAAGCTCGGAGCGCGCAAAAGCGATTCCGCGCCCATCGCGTTTATCGAGTGGGTGGATGCGCCTCAGGTCGTCGAAGAAGCGGCGACGGAAGAAAAAGGCAAGAAGCGCAAGGGCGCGAAGCCTGCCGCAGAAGCTGAATCCGACGCGAAACCCGAACGCAAGTCGAAGAAGACCGACGAGAAGTAGCGGGGAAGATTAGCCACGAGGCCGAGAAAGCCCGCCGGTTTCGGCATCTTGCCATAACAATCTTTTCAAGTTGGTGATCGCGAGACGCCCTCCCAGGCGCCCATTTCCCCTCACGATTACAGGGGATTTCTCACGTCCAAGCCTGGGGCGATCCCGGTCGTCCCAAAATCGGAACGGCGTGATCCCGTCGACGGAATAAAATCCGCGCGTCGCGAAATTGCGAATCGTATGTAAGTACCTCAATACGAGTGCTCTGAAACTTTACCTCGACGCGTGGCACAGGCATTGCATTAGAAGAGGCAATCTTATGAAAACAAAGCAATCCCTCAATCAATCCCAGAAATCGACTTACGCGTTGCTGGTCCAGTCTCAGGAAAACGACCGCAGTCTCTTTGAGACGATCGTTTATAGCCTGCTCGTCCTGAGCGCCATCGTTGGCATCTGGCAATTCGCGCATCTGCGAGTTCCCTCGCCGTTCGTCAACACCCCCGCCGCCCAAGTCGTTTCCGGTAGTTAACTCGCCGCGTGTCCGCTGGCCGTCTGGTCAGCGGCGCGCGAGTCAGCGCAGCGTCGTCAGCCGCCACTTCATTCTCCCGTCCGCGGCAATCTCCAAAATCCCAACGCTTCTGGGCGCGCCGCGATTCGGCCGCGTAACGCATCCCGGGTTCAGGAACAACACCCCGCCCAGGCGTTCGTTCCGCGGCACATGGGTATGACCGTGCAAAACGACATCGACATTCTCGGGCGCGTGATCCGGCGGGATGTGGACGAGCCGACACCGAATCCCATTGCGCTTCAGATCCAGAGAGATTGGCCAATCGAAATTGCCATCGCAATTGCCACGCACCACCGTGACCGGCGGACCAAACGTCACGATC
>JBEEHO010000249.1:0-7028 GCA_041167425.1 Verrucomicrobiota bacterium
TCATCTCCTCGATTACCTGCTTCAAATAATCCGGCATCTCGGGAAGCGGATCCAACCGGATTTGCATCGAACCATCCGGCGCTTTCGAAATCATCGTGTTCACTTTCGCAAACCGATCATCCTTCTCCGGATAATCATCGCGAAACTGTGCGCCCCGGCTTTCTTTCCGTTCGAGGGCGGCAAGGGTGATGGCCTCGGAAACGGTGAGAAGAGTTTTCAAATCAAGCGCGGTATGCCAGCCGGGATTGAATTCGCGATGCCCGACCACACCAGCGCGGTTGGCCCGCTCCCAAAAGCCTTTTAATTTCTCCAGGGCGATCCGCATTTCCGGTTCCGTGCGAACAATACCGACCAGATCCTGCATCGCCTCCTGCAGATCGCGCTGGACCGAATACGGATTTTCACCGGCCGCTCGTTCAAACGGTGCGACCGCTTCCTGAACGACGGCCTCGATCGCCGCGCGGTCGATCTGGCCTAACGAATTCTCTTTCGCGAATTTGGCCGCGAATTCGCCGGCGCGTTTTCCAAACACGACGATATCCGAAAGCGAGTTGCCGCCGAGCCGGTTGGCGCCGTTGATCCCGGCCGCGCATTCGCCGGCGGCGAACAGGCCCGGGATGCGCGACATCTGGGTGTCCGCATCGACGTGGATTCCGCCCATGGCATAATGGGTCGTCGGCCCGACTTCCATCGGCTGCTCGGTGATATCGATGTCCGCGAGCTGCTTGAACTGGTGATACATGCTCGGCAGTTTCCTCTTAATGTGCTCGGCCGAGTTCGACATTTTTTCCTTGATCCAGGCGATGTCGAGATACACGCCGCCGTGCGGACTTCCCCTGCCCTCTTTTATTTCGCGCACAATGCAGCGCGCGACGTGATCGCGCGTCAATAACTCCGGCGGCCGCCGCGCGTTCTTATCCCCCTGGCAATAACGCCAGCCTTCTTCCGGATTGTCGGCGGTCTGCGTCCGATAATTCTCCGGGATCTGCTCGAACATGAAACGCTTTCCGTCCTTGTTCGTCAGGATCCCCCCTTCGCCGCGCACGCCTTCGGTCACTAAAATTCCGACCACGCTCGGCGGCCAGATCATGCCGGTGGGATGAAACTGGACGAACTCCATGTCGATCAATTCCGCGCCGGCTTCATAGGCGAGGGAAAGACCGTCACCGGTCGATTCCCAGCTATTGCTCGTGATCTTGTAGGCACGGCCCAGCCCGCCGGTCGCGAGCACGATCGCTTTGGCCCGAAAGATTTTGAAACGGCCGCGCTCACGCTCGTAGCCAAACGCGCCGACGACGCGCCCGCCTTCTTTCAGCAAAGCCAGGACCGTGTGCTCCATGTAAACCTCGATGCCTTGATGAATGCCGTGATCCTGCAACGTGCGAATCATTTCCAGACCCGTGCGATCGCCCACGTGCGCGAGACGCGGATATCGGTGCCCGCCAAAATTTCGTTGCAGAATGCGCCCGTCCTTCGTGCGATCGAAAACCGCGCCCCACGCTTCGAGTTCGCGCACCCGATCGGGCGCTTCCCTGGCGTGCAATTCCGCCATGCGCCATTGATTGACATACTGGCCGCCGCGCATCGTATCGGCGAAGTGGACTTGCCAGTTATCGCGATCGTCGACGTTCCCGAGCGCGGCCGCGATGCCGCCTTCCGCCATGACGGTATGCGCTTTCCCGAGGAGCGATTTGCAGACGAGCCCGACGGAAACTCCAGCGGCCGATGCCTCAATGGCCGCGCGCAATCCCGCGCCGCCTGCGCCAATGACAAGAACGTCGTGCTGCTGCGTTTCGTATTCGGCCATGGATCGGTTGAGCGTTTAAAGCATCGCACTTCTAAATGCGAATCTTAATCCGCTCAAGGTCGACAATGACGCTCGGATCGGCTTCGCGCTGCGAAGACTTTATGTGAGCACGGAAGGTGATGCACGCGGGCTCCTCGTCGGTTGTCCGCAATGCGGGCAGCGTAATCGCTTGAAATACGAAGCACTGACGCAAACATTCCGCTGCGGCAAATGCCAGACGGAACTGCGGGCGCCGGGCGAAACAATCGACGCGCACACCGATCTCATCTTCGATGCCCTCGTCAGCCGTTCGTCGTTACCGATCCTGGTCGACTTCTGGGCGCCATGGTGCGGCCCGTGCAAAATGGTGGCCCCGGAAGTGCAGAAAGTAGCAGCCGAAACCGCCGGCAAAATTTTGGTCGTAAAGGTCAACACCGAGGAGTTGCCAAATCTGGCGCGGCGCTTTCGCGTCACCGCGATCCCAACGATGTCGATTTTTAAAAACGGAATTGAGATCGCCCATCAAGCCGGCGCCATGCCCGCGCCGGGGATCCGCAATTTTCTCGCGCAGCACTCAGCCCATTAGCGCAATCAATCGGCTGCGGCTCACAACCTCGAGCTTGCGGAAAGCCACCCGTGCGCCCGGGTGAAGGTTCGCTGCCCGGACTAGAACAAACGGACGTCGTGCCAGACGCCCATCGAGCAAAGCCGGACGTAGAGATCGGTGAAGCCGACCCAGAACAAACTGAGCCACGCCCAAAGCATGTGGCGGCGATTGAAGCAGCTCACGCAACGATAAGCGTTATAGCAGGAGGGCGAGCGCGAGAGTTGATCGCGGAATCCGCCGATCAAATGCCGCAGCGCGTGACAGCCAAAGGTGAAGACCGCCAGCAAAACCACGTTCAACGCCAGAACGATCGTGCCCACCCCCATTCCAAAAGACATTTTGCCTGTCGCGGGATCAGCGAACCACAGCGCCTTCCATACGTCCGTGCTGAGCACAAAAATGAAAATGATCGCGAGATAGAGAAAGTAGCGGTGGACGTTCTGCATGATGAGCGGAAACGAACGTTCGCCGAGGTAGGTTTTTCTAGGTTCGCCCACGGTGCACGCGGGTGGGTCCGCCCAGAACGCCTTGTAATAAGCGCCGCGATAATAATAACAGGTGAACCGCAACCCGCCTGGCGCCCAAAGAATCAGCAGCGCCGGCGAGAATAAAAGCCAGCCGGGCCACCAGAGCGGTTTCGGTCCGAACCAGCTGTGCGGCGAGGCGCCGAAAATCTCCGGGGAATAAAACGGCGAAAGATACGAACCGAAGTAGTAGTGGTTTCCCTGGAACGCCGCCCAGGTCGAGTAAACGATGAAAGTGGCCAGCCCGAAAAAAACCAGGAAGGGCTGCGTCCACCATGCGTCGACGCGCATGGTTTGACCGAACGTCCGCGGCGATATGGTGATGGGTGCGTCGGCCATGAGAAAAAGAGACGCCGCTTAGATAGCGATGCACCATCGCCATTTCAAGAAATTCCCCGGAGTCTGCGAATCATTCCTGACCGGGACGGCGCAGCACGCCATCCGGTACCATCAGACCCTTGCGACTCGACAAAAAGTTTCGCGGCGCTGTAATCTCGCATTCAACCAACGCGAAGGAGTTTCATGGCCAGGAAAGATCCGAGAATCGACGCTTACATCGCAAAATCGGCGGAGTTCGCCAAACCGATCCTGAAGCATTTGCGGAAAGTGGTGCACGCCGGTTGCCCGGAGGTGGAGGAGACCATGAAGTGGTCCATGCCCCATTTCGATTACAAGGGTGTGATGTGCGGCATGGCCGCGTTCAAACAACATTGCGCCTTCGGGTTTTGGAAAGAGACGCTTATTTTCGACCCCGATAAAATCGGCGAGAAGACGGCGATGGGCAGCTTCGGTTGCATCAAGTCGCTGGCAGATCTGCCTAACGAGAAGACGCTCATCGGATATGTAAAAAAAGCGGCGGCGTTAAATGAGGCGGGGATCAAAGCGCCAGGCCGGGCCAAACCCAAAAAACGAGAACCGATCGAGGTCCCTGATTATTTCACCGCCGCCCTGAAGAAAAACGCGAAAGCACGGAAAACGTTCGACAACTTCGCTCCCAGCAAACAGCGGGAATATCTGGAGTGGGTCACGGAAGCGAAACGCGAGGTGACACGCACCGAACGGTTGGCCAGTTCGATCCAGTGGCTTTCGGAAGGCAAACCGCGCCATTGGAAATATGCGCCGGGAAAAAAATAGTTCCGAGTTATCCGATCTCGTGTTGAAGAACTCATGGACCTGAAGCTGGGGAGAAAGAGAGCGGTCGTGACTGGATCCACGGCGGGAATCGGTCTCGCTATCGCCAGCGCGCTGGTCCGGGAAGGCGCGAGCGTAGTCATCAGCGGCCGCACCGAAAAGCGGGTGAATGCGGCAATAGCCCGGATCAGGAAGAATCGCGGTAAGGGCAGCGTGCGGGGCGTCGCTGCCGATCTCAGCACCGCGGACGGGATTGCCGCTTTCCTGCGCCAGGTGCCGGAAACCGATATTCTCGTAAACAACCTGGGCATCTTCGAGCCCAAACCATTCGAGGAAATAGGCGATGCCGATTGGACGCGCTTTTTCGAGACGAACGTGATGAGCGGCGTCCGTTTGAGCCGCGCCTATCTCCCGCAGATGAAGACGCGCAACTGGGGCCGGATCGTTTTTATTTCCAGTGAATCGGGCCTCCAGATTCCCGCCGAGATGATTCATTACGGCGTGACCAAGACGGCGCAGATCGCGCTCGCTCGCGGCATCGCGGAAACATGCGCCGGCACCGGTGTGACGGTGAACGCGGTGCTGCCAGGGCCCACCGCATCGGAAGGAGTGAAGGAATTCGTGGGGACGCTGGCGAAACAGAACAAGCAGACTGCCGGAGAATTCGAGAAGGAGTTCTTCAAGACAGCCCGGCCCACTTCGCTTCTCCGGCGTTTTGCGAAACCGGACGAAGTAGCCCCGTTGGTCGCTTTCCTTTGCAGTCCGCTTTCCGCGGCTACCAATGGTGCTGCGCTTCGCGTCGATGGTGGCGTGGTTAAGTCACCCTTCTAATCGAATACTTACTTCCCCGCCGTTTTTGTTCGGTCGCCCGATAAGAAACGCTTGTTCCTCCAGATGAAGCGGGCGCCGTTTCTTCAGCGGGTTTGATGAAAGCGACACGCCCGCATATCTTTCAAACCATGAAATTACCCAAGTTTCTCCTGGCGGAAAAGAGCAGCGAAAAAAGCGATCGCACCTTTGTGGTGCATTGCGAACATCCCCGATTCATTGTGGAATTTCTGGCCGGCGGCGGTGAAGGCGACTTTCTCCTCTTCGACATTTCGAGCGATCCGGCCAAGCTGGTCGAAGCGAAACACCAGGCGCGCGTCTTTTTTGACGGGCCGCTCGCTTAGATCGAAATGTATGCGCAAGAAAAAGACCTGGCGCGAAAAGCTCGCTGACAACAAGGACTTGCCGAAAGTAGTGCCCCTGCGCGGGAAGGCGGAATTGCGTTGGGGTAAGGGAACGATTGTCATACCTGCACCCTCGGAGGTTGATGCTTTGATGAGGTCCGTGCCGAGAGGGCGCGTGATGACAAGCGACCTAATGCGTTCATTCATTGCCGAAAGCATGCCGCCACCATGGGATGTCCACTCACGACCGGCATCTTCGCGTGGCTGGCCGCAAATGCAGCCGAGGAAGCTGCCGGGAACGGAGCCAGAGACATCACTCCCTATTGGCGAACACTCAAGAGCGGTGGTCAACTAAATCCCAAATATCCCGGCGGCGTGGAAGCTCAGAAGGCCCGCCTGGAAGCCGAGGGACATCAGATCAACCAAAAAGGCAAGAACTACGTCGTGGCGCACTACGAGGACGTCTTGTTTCATCCCGGCACCTAAGCGATCGAGCGCGGAGTGCTCACGAGAGGAGTCGAACCTCCACGGGTTTCCCCATACGGTCCTGAGCCGTACGCGTCTGCCATTCCGCCACGTGAGCTGATCGGCGGTTGCTAAGGTGCGCGCGCCGCGTGCTGGCGCAAGCGCAAACGAACTAGGCCCGGCGCTTCTTGCGCGCGCGCTCTTCGAGTTGATTCGCCTGCCGCGCTTTGCCTAACGAGCGCAACAGATCCGCATAGTTCGACGCGACGATTTCGTAGTCCTCCGGCGGCTTTTCCGTCGCTTCTTCCCAGGTTTTAATCGAGGCCCGGTAAAGCTCCGAGGCCCTGGCATAATCGCCATTGGAATGATAGACCACCGCCAGGTTGCACTTGGACTGCGCGATGTCCGGATGCGTGGGAGGATGCGCTTTCTCGCGAATCGCAAGTGCGCGCAGATGTGTTTTCTCCGCCTCGGCGAAACGGCGCTCGTTCGTGTAAAAAACCGCGAGATTATTCAGGACCGAAGCGACATCCGGGTGATTCGGCCCGAGCTGCTTTTCGTAAATTTCGAGCGCGTGAAGATAATAAGGTTCCGCCGCTTTTTGACGCCCGGTCTTGCGATAAATCAAAGCCACATTGTTCAGCATCGTGCCGAGATCGGAATAGGGAATGTCGTCCAATTTCGAGCCTGCCTTGAAAGCAGTTTCGTAATACCCGATGGCCGCATCGGTTTCACCGAGATTATCGCAAAGGAACGCCAGCCGCCGCGCCGAACGAAAAAAAGCCCGCTCATCCATCGGCTGGGCTTTCTCGATCAGGGCGTGCGCCTTGATCAGGTACGGTTTGGCCGCGGCCCGATCGCCCGCCTGGTCGTGAAGCTGGCCGAGCTTTTCCAGGCTGAGGGTATACCCGCTATCTCCAGGCTTAAAGGCGCGCTGGGCCACCTCGAGCGCGGTTTCACCGACGCGGATCGCCTCAGGCAGGCGATTGCTGGCCCGCAACATGTCCAGCTTGTCGTTGAGGATGCCCCACAACTTTTCCTGGCCCTTCATTCCGCATCACCAACCCTCACTCAATTGGCTGACCAGTTGCAACGCCAGCTGTTCGGCCGCCAGGGGCAGCGCCTGACGTTCGTCCGTGCTCACATCGGAGCCCACGAAAAAATTGGTTCCTCCCGCCGCCTGCGTCGCACCCTTTATCTCATGACCATCCCGGCCGACAAGTCGGTAGCTCACCCGCAGGCCCAGATTGAATTCCGTCGTCGAAAGCACGTTGCCGCGCAAGGAACGCGCAGGCGAGCGGCCGAGCGAGATGATTTCGGCCCTGAGAATGGCATCGGCGCTA
>JBEEHO010000250.1:0-16833 GCA_041167425.1 Verrucomicrobiota bacterium
TGCCCTGGAGTTAAAGAAGCGCGCCGGGCATCTCCAATATGCGACGCTCGGCGGCGAGTTTATTTCCGCGGAAGGAATCATCTTCGGCGGAAGCACCGCGGCGGCGAATGATTCGCTTTTGGGACGCAAAGTGATTTTAACCGGCCTCGCGCAAGAGCGCGAATCGCTCGAAGGCGAACGGCAAACTTTGATCGACACGCGCGATCGGGCGCAAGAGCAGGCCGATGACGCGATCGCCGAGCTCGAACAAGCCCGCCGGAGCCACGAGACGGCACAGCGAAATCACTCCGAGGCGAGCATCCACATTCTCTCCGCGGAACGGGCCGTGGAGGACGCGGAGCAAAAGCTGGCGAATCTGCAGACGGAGAAAACCACCCTGGAGCAACAAGTCCGGAGCGCGGATGAAAGAATTGCGGAACTCGAAGCAGACCTGGGATCGCAGCGGAAGACTTTCGAAGAAGAACTCGCGCGCAAGAGCGCGGCCGAGCAGGCGCGCGAAAATGCGCGGACCCAGGAAGAGGAAGCGGCCGACAAATTGAATGAGCTGCGACTGGCCGTGGCGACGGAACGGCAGCGTCACGAAAGTCTGGTCAACCATCGCCAGCCGATGGCCGCGCGAGAAGCGGAGCTGGCCGATCTCGTCGCCGCGCGCCGGGGAGATATCGCAACTTATCAGAATCGGCTCGCGGCCCAGGCGAAGGAATCGGAAGAAGCGGAAACGAAAATCCGAAACCAGACCTCGGAATTGGAAGCAGCGAACGAAACCGTCTCCGCGCTCGCGCAAGAACGAGGTGCGCGGCTGGCCACCGTAAACGAACAGGAATCTGGGACGCGGGTCTTGCGCGATTCGCTGAACGATCTGCGCGATCTGCGAGGCAAACAAGAGGTGCGGCAGACGCAGCTCCAACTGCGCATTGAAAATCTGGCCGAGCACGTGATGCGCCGTTACCAGATCGACCTGCGCACTTTCACCACCGATTCTTTTGCTTTCCAAAAAACATTGAGCGTGTTGACCAAGCGGCGCGCCGGTGAATCGAGCGTTCCGCCGCTCGAGGTTAATGATGGCGGCGAAGCCGCGACTATTCCGGCATCGTCCGCGGAGCGGCCAATCCACCAGGACGCCAATACCCTCGAGCAAATCATTGCGGACCTGACCCGGCAGCTCGACAACATGGGCCCGGTAAATCTCGAGGCAGTGCATGAATACGACGAGCTCGAAGAGCGCTACCGTTTCCTGGAAACGCAAAACAACGATTTGATCGCGGCGCGGCGCGAGGTCCTCGATGTCATCACCCGCATCAACAGCACCACGCAAAAGCTTTTCGCCGAAACTTTCGCGCAGGTGCGAATCAACTTCCGCGAGATGTTCGGAGAACTATTCGATGGCGGACGCGCCGATCTTTCGCTGGTGGACGAGAACGACCCGCTCAACTGCGGCATCGAAATCACCGCGCGGCCCCCGGGAAAACAATTGCAAAGCGTGTCGCTCCTCTCGGGCGGTGAACGCACCATGACCGCCGTGGCCTTGCTCTTCGCCATCTACATGGTGCGGCCGAGCCCGTTCTGCATCCTCGACGAAATGGACGCGCCGCTGGACGAGAGCAATATCAACCGGTTCATCCGGGTGCTGGACCGCTTCGTTTCGCAAAGCCAGTTCATCATCATCACTCACAACAAACGCACGATCGCGAAGGCCGATATCCTGTATGGCGTCACGATGGAAGAGCGCGGCATCAGCAAGTTGGTCGGGATGAAGCTGGCCGCCGAACGCGGAGCCGATGGCGAATTGAGACGGACCGCGTCGAAGAGCAACGGCAACGGGCATGGCCAGGGCGCAGCACGCGAACACAGCGCGCGCCAGGGACAGTTTGCCCTCGCGGGCGAAGCCGAAGACCATCGCCACGATGTGGCGGCGCGACGATAGCGTTTCGTTACGCGTGTCTTCCCGAGGCGCGCGAGACGCCGAGGGCCCCCCCAATCGCTCCTCGATCACACAAAGAACTCGCGACGCCATCTAACGCGGAGCTGCGCACTTCGCGAAGCGGCTAATCGAATGTCTTCCCTACGATTGCGGGTCCCCATGCCGTCCGCGCGACTCGGGATGACAGCGTTATGCGCGTTTCCCACTAGTCAGTTCGCCAAAAAACACTTTGCGTCGCTTTCGGCTCAATGGCTAAATCGTAGATGCTTCAAACCGCGGAACGGAGCGCTGCGAAAACAGCGCCGCACGAGAAATACCTCGAGGCGTTCCGCATCATGCTCCAAACGCGGATTTTCGAGGAGAAGCTCGCCAGTCTTTACCGCGGCGGCCTTATTACGGGCGGCGTTTACCTCGGCAAAGGCCAGGAAGCGGTGAGCGTAGCCTGCGGGATTTTTTTGCAGAAGGGCGACGTCTTCGCGCCGCTCATCCGCGATCAGGCGGGGCGCTCCGCTTTCGGTGAACCGCTCGTGGACGTCGCGCGCACCTATCTTGGTTCGCGACTTGGCCCGATGCGCGGACGTGACGGAAATATTCATCGCGGTTGCCCGAAGGCGGGACAGCTCGCGATGATCAGCCATCTTGGCGCGATGATTCCCGTGGTTGTCGGCAAACTGATGGCGAAAAGGATGAAGGGCGAGAAAGGTTTCATTGGCCTAACGACAATTGGCGAAGGCGGCATGCAGACGGGAGCGACGCACGAAGGGATGAACATCGCCGCGGTCGAACAGGTGCCGCTGGTTCTCGTCGCGACCAACAATCATTACGCCTACTCCACGCCTAACGACCGCGAGTTTGCCTGTGCGGATCTGGTCGATCGGGCGAAAGGCTATGGTTACGAAGGCAGCTCGGTCGATGGCACCGACCTGGCGCAATGCCTCGAAGTTATCGGCGCTGCCATCAAGCGCGCGCGGGCTGGCCGCCCACCGCAGCTTGTCGTCGCATCGACTCTCCGTCTCGCCGGCCACGGGGAGCATGATGATGCGAGCTACGTGAGCGATGACATTCGGCGCGAGCCGTTCGCCCAGGATGCGCTGCAACGCACCGAGCAGTTGATTCTCGAACAGACACTTTTGGATCGCGAAGGCTTGAAGCAAATGAGGACCAAGCTGGCGGCCGAAGTCGACGACGCCGTCGCGACGGCGCAGCAGGAAGAGGCACCCGTCGGCAGCGAAGAAGATTGGTGCGCGGTCTCGACGCGCGAACTGGTCGACCAAATTCCGTGAGTGTCACCTACCTCGAAGCGATCCGCGAGGCGCAGACTTATCTTCTCCGCGAAGATAAACGCGTCTTCATCTACGGTCAGGACATCGCTGGAAAATTCGGCGGCGCATTCAAAGCGACGAAGGGCTTGGCGGAGCAATTTCCCGGGCGCGTCCTGAACACGCCGATCAGCGAAGATGCGATGGTCGGCACCGCGATCGGCGCGGCGATGGAAGGAATGCGGCCGATCGTCGAGATGCAATTCGCCGATTTCTCCAGCATCGCGCTGAACCAGATTCTCAACAACGCCGGCACCCAGTATTGGCGCACCCAGGTCCCCTGCCCGATTACAATCCGCCTGCCCTCCGGCGGAACGAAAGGCAGCGGTCCCTTTCACAGCCAGAGCATGGAAGGGCTCTACTCGCATTATCCCGGGCTGGTCGTGCTCACGCCCGCGACAGTCGAAGATGCCTACACGATGTTGATCGACGCGGTCGCGATCGACGACCCGGTCATCTACTGCGAACACAAGTATCTTTATTACCATCTCAAGGCCGACGCGCTCCCGACGGAGAAATTGCCGATCGGGAAAGCACGAGTCGTTAGGCCAGGACGCGATCTCAGCATCGTCACCAACAGCGCGATGGTCCATGAAGCGCTCGCCGTCGCGCAGCAATTCAGCGCTGACGGCATCGAGATTGAAGTGGTCGATTTGCGATCGGTCAAGCCGCTCGATACCGACACGGTGCTCGCGTCGGTCGCGCGCACTGGACGATTGCTTTGCGTGGGCGAAGCGTTCCCTTGGGGTGGCGTAACCGCGGAAGTGATCGCGCGGGTCACGACAGAAGGCTTTCATCTGCTCGATGCCGCGCCGGCGCGCATCAACGCGAAAGACACGCCGATTCCGTACCACCCAAATCTTTGGAGCGAGCACCGGCCGAACACGAAAACGATCGCGGCAAAGGTGCGCCAGGTTCTTCAAGAATAAGAAGTTTTCGGAATGAATCGTTCATCGCCTGTTTTACCAAAAGCCGCTGTAGCCACGGCGCTGAGTCGCCGTGCCGCGGACGCGCCGCATCGGCAGACGCCGCGACAGAGCGGGGCGGCTACAGCGCTGTCATATAATTAGTCCTATGCCGAAAATTCCAATCACCATGCCGCAGCTCGGCGAATCGATGGCCGAGGCGACGATCGTCGCGATCAAGGTCCAGCTGGGCGATAAAGTTTCCGCCGACCAGGAAATCATCGAGGTCGAGACCGACAAGGCCGTCATGGGAGTGACGACGCCATGCGCGGGTGAGATCACGAAGATCGATGCGGAGGTGAAAGGAACTTATGCCGTCGGCGCGGTGCTCGGTTATGTCGAGGCGAGCGAAGCCGACGCCGCGCGTTTCCAGAAGCGCGCGCCGCAGCCGCCGAAAGGCGACGTGGCGAAGGAAGTGCCCGGTCGCGAAGAAGAATCCGCTACCGCTGTGAAGACGCAGAACGGAAGCGGGTCGCATTTCCAAATTGACGAAGCAGGCCTGCCGCCTGTCGCCGCCGGTTCGCATTTTCAAGTCGATCAAGCCGGCGTGCTGCCCGTTCCCGCGGGCGCAAAGGGCGCGGGCTATCTTTCGCCGCGCGTTCGCGCGCGCATGGCCGAGCTGCAACTGACCCAGGCGGATCTGGCGGGGATCGCCGGCAGCGGCAATGCGGGGCGTGTCACGGTCAAGGATCTCGAAAAATTTCTCGGCGAAATCGAACGCAATCCGGCGGAGAAGCCGAGCGCGATCCGGACCGGCGTGGCTGATGCGATGCGGCGCAGTTGGACCCGGCCCCTCGCCACGGTTGGTGTTTCCGTTTGGCTCGATCCCGTGCTGCAGGACCGCGCCAGGCGCGAGCCGAAGCCGGGGCCGGCGCTTTACGCGTTGCGCGCCCTCGCGCTCGCACTCGCGGAGCAACCAAACGCCGCCGCGCGCCTGATCGGCGGACGCGCGATTCGCTCCGAATCGATCGACATCGGAGTCGCGGTGGAAGCGCAGGACGGCATCATGGTTCCCGTGCTTCGGAACGCCGACAAAACTTCGCTATCTGACCTAACGAGTCGTTATAAGGAGCTGGTCGATCTCGCGCGACGGCGCCGGCTCACTGGTGATATGACTTCGGGCGGAATTGCCTCTATCTCGAATTTCGGCAGCTTCGGACTGGAATGGGGGACGCCGATTCCGTTGCCGGACCAGACGCTGTTGCTTGGGCTGGGTGCGGGTAAGAAAGTTCCCGCATGGGATGAAGGAAAAGGCGCGTTTGTTCCACGAACAGAAGCACAAGTCACCTTGAGTTTCGATCATCGCAGCCTCGATGGCGGCGGCGCCGGGCGCTTGCTGAAGCGGATCGTCGAATTGCTGGGCGACCCGAGCAGCTTGTAGGGCGCACCATCGCGTGTCATCCCGAACTGCGCAGACGGCGAGGGACCCCACAATCGTTCTCAGATCACACAAACCAAAAGCCGTGCCGTTCAACACTTGGACTGAACCCTCTGCCAGGCGATCATGCGTTCTTTTTACCTTCGACTGCGAGGTCCCTCGTTGTCTGCGCGGCTCGGGGTGACACGCTTTTTCCCTTCGCTCCTCAGGAGCACGTCTTGCGGATTCAGTCGTGGCGCCTAGGTTCCTGCGTCATGGAGACAACCACCGCCATCGATCCCAACATCACGATGCAGGAATTGCTCGTGCAGTTCCCGGGCGCTCAGCGTGCCCTCTTTCGCAAATATCACATCGGCGGTTGCAGCAGTTGCGGGTTCAGCCCGGAGGAAACGCTCGCCGGCGTTTGCGCTCGCAACGAAAATCTCAACGTCGATGAAGTGATCGAGCACATCGTCGCCAGCCACGACGCGGATGCCGCGATGCAAATCGAGCCGCGCGAGCTGTCTGACCGGATCGCGAGCGGCGAGAAGATTTACCTTCTCGACGTGCGCACGCGGGAGGAATGGGAAGCCATGAAATTACCGAAGTCACATCTGTTCACGCAAGAGTTGATGCAGGAAATTCTGGCCAACGAAGCAAAGACGGATCTGTTTGTCATTTACGACCACAAAGGCGCGCGCAGCATGGACGCCGCGGCCTTTTTCCAAGGGCACGGATTCGAAAATGTAAAAAGCCTGCGCGGCGGCATCGATGCGTGGAGCGCCGAAGTCGATCCGAAGCTGCCCCGTTACCACCTCGAATGAGCGATTCACCGAACGACGATCTCCAAACTCGAATCGAGGACGCGGTCAAGAATCCGCGAAACCTCGGCGAGATGAAGGACGCCGACGCCATCGGCACAGTCGGCAGCGCCGATTGCGGCGACATGCTGCGGATGTGGGTGAAATTCAAGGAAGAAGGCGGCCGCAAAGTGATCGATCGCGCGACCTTCCAAACTTTTGGCTGCCAGACAGCGATCGCGGTGGCGAGCGTGGCGACGGAGATGCTCGCCGGCAAGACGATCGCGGAAGCGCAAGCAATGTCGGGAGAAGAACTGGCAGCCCCGCTGGGCGCATTGCCGCCGGTGAAGATTCATTGCGCACAATTGGTCGAAGGGGCGTTGCGCTCGGCGTTGTCTGGTGAGGGAGCGTTGAAGCAACCGGATCAGAAAACCAGCAACGCTCCAACGCTCGTGAGCCAACTCAACGCGGGTCAGACGTCCGAGCGGAAGGTCAAGATCGTTCTCGATAAGTGATCGTCGTGGAAACTTTGTCATCTCGATCCGTGCAGACGGCGAGGGACCTCGCAGTCGAAGGTAAAACATCGCGTAATCGCTTTCGCGAGGCACGCAGCCGTAGCATCGAGCGATGCGGTTTTTGGATTGGGTGATCTTAGGGCAACTGTGAGGTCCCTCGACGACTGCGCGCCTCGGGATGACAAATTGCGCTTAATGGATGATCGTAGATCGTAGGATTTATCAGCATGCACGAAAATACTGAATTCACTTTGGCGCGGGATGTGGATGCGATTCAGATCCCGAGCGGAAACAAAACAACGCTTCCCGCGGGAACCCCTGGCGTCATCACTCAAACCCTGGGCGGCAGCTACACGATCGCGACCTACCAGGGACTTGCACGCGTGGCCGAAAAAGATTTGGACGCACTCGGCCTCGCGAAACCCGCCCCGACTAATGGGGCTGCGCAAAAAACTGCATCACCCTTTTCAGGCGACGTCGATGACAAGGCGGTTTGGGATCAGTTGCGGCAATGTTTCGATCCCGAAATTCCGGTGAACATCGTTGATCTCGGCCTGGTTTACGATTGCCAGCTGACCAAGCGGCCGGAAGGCGGCATGAAAGTGGATGTGAAAATGACGCTCACCGCGCCCGGTTGCGGCATGGGCCCGGCGATCGCCCACGACGCGCAAAGCAAAATTCTGACAATCGACGGCATTGATGAAGCCGACGTTCAGCTTGTCTGGGATCCGCCGTGGAACCAGAACATGATCAGTGAAGCGGGCCGAATGAAGCTCGGGATGGTCTGAACGACGTAATTTTTTTCGGCGTTTGACACGGATTGCGCCAGTCCTATAATCCTGCTCCCCGCGCCTGCCGGAAATTGTGGCGGCGCAGCCTTAACAGCCTACTCGCATGCCTTCCACTGAAATTATTTTGACTGAAAACATCCCCGGCCTCGGTGCTGAGGCGGATGTCGTGAAAGTGCGCCGTGGATATGCGCGCAATTTTCTTTTGCCGCAGGGCAAAGCGTTTGAAGTGACGAAGCGCAGTCTTCGACAACTCGACAATTTGAAAGCCAAACGCGCGGCCCGCGAGGCGGCGGAGCTGAACGAAGCGGAAGAACTCGGCCGCAGGATCGGAAAATTGAAGGTCGTATTCACCCTCGAGACTGGGGAAACGGGCAAGGCGTTCGGTTCGGTCACCGCGCAAGACCTGGTTAAGCGCTTGAAGAACGAACTGGGCAACGAGATCGATCGCCATCGCATCGTGCTCGAGCATCCGCTCAAGACGACCGGCGAACACGAGGTCGCGATCAAATTGCATCACGACGTCACCGCGAAATTTACTTTCCAAATCAAATCCGCCACGGAAAACGCCGGCGAATCTGCGGACGATGCCGGCGACAAAACGCGGCCACCGAGGAAACGAACAGAAACAAAATAAATGGCTACTCAACCGTCCACTCGGACTGGTGAGAAGCCTCGCAGAGAATCGGGCAATGCGCCCGGCCGAGGCTGGCCGGAGAAAAATGGCGGGCCCAACGGGGGCGGGTCATTCACATCTTCCTCGCAGGATATTCACCGAACGCTGCCGCACAGCGTGGAAGCCGAGCAGGGTGTGCTGGGTTCGATGCTGATTTCGCCGCGAGAAATTATCGCGGAATGCGTCGAGAAAATTAACGAGGAATATTTTTACGTCCCGGCGCACCAGACCGTTTACGTGGTGCTGGTCGAACTGTGGAATGCCGGGCAGGGCATCGACCTGATTACTTTCACGCAGGTCTTGCGCGATCGAAACGTGCTCGAGACCATCGGCGGCGCGGCCTTCATCACGAGCCTTTTCACCTTCGTGCCCACGGCGGCGAACGTGACCTACTACCTCGAGATCGTCCGCGACAAATACATCCTCCGCCAGATCATCGCGGCGTGCACCGAGAGTGTGCGGCGCTCGTTCGAGGAGCAGGACGAAGTGCACAACCTGCTCGATGAAGTGGAGCAGAAGATTTTCTCCGTGGGGGAAGATCGTTTCAAAGGCCAGGTCCTCACCATGAAAGACCAGGTGATGGAGGCGATTGAGGCGATCGAGCAACTCTACGAACGCCGCGGCGGCATTACCGGAATCTCCACCGGCTTTGCTGAGCTCGATCGAATGACAAACGGCCTTCACGAATCCGAAATGATCGTGATCGCGGCGCGGCCCAGCATGGGAAAGACCGCGCTGGCCATGAATATCGCGGAGCACGTAGCGATCAACGAGAAGTTGCCGGTGGCGGTTTTCAGCCTGGAAATGAGCGGTCAGCAGCTGGTGCAGCGGCTCCTCTGCTCGCGCGCTCGCGTGAATCTGCAGAAAGTCCGCGACGGATTCCTCGCGGAGCGCGATTTCCCGAGTTTGACCGCGGCCGCGTCAAAGCTGGCGGAAGCGCAAATCTTCATCGACGACAGCGCGGGCCTGAGCATTCTCGAATTGCGGGCCAAGGCGCGGCGGCTGAAAGCGCAAAAAGATATCAAGCTGATCGTGGTCGATTACCTGCAGCTGCTGCGTTCGACCACGCGGCGGGCCATGGATAACCGGCAGCTGGAAATTTCGGAAATCTCCGCCGGATTGAAGGGGCTCGCGAAGGAACTCAAGATCCCGATTATCGTCCTGGCGCAGTTGAATCGCCAACCGGAGGCGCGCACCGGAGGAAAACCGCGCCTGAGCGATTTGCGCGAATCCGGCTCGATCGAACAGGACGCGGACCTGGTGGGACTGCTCGTTAGGCCGGAAATCTACGAGGAGGACCCAGATGCCCGGGAGGAGAAGTCGGGTGAAGCGGAGCTGATCATCGCGAAACAGCGGAACGGCCCGGTGGGAGAGATCGCGCTGACGTTCTTGAAGGAGTTCACGCGTTTCGAAGATCGCGCGCGGAACGTGTCCGAGCCTCTGTAGCAGTCGGCCGTCATCCCGAAGCGCGCAGACGCTGAGGGACCTCACAAACGCTCTTTCGCTTCCGCGTTACATCGCGCGTCTACGTCGCTCTGCGCGCTCCGTTACATCGAGGACGCAACTTGCAGATGTGAGCTCCCTCGCCGCCTGCGCGGCTCGCTACGACAAGCCAGCGGTCGCGCCCCCAGAAAGCCAGCGCTGATCGCCTTTCCACTATTGCAGCGACTTCGCTGCTTCCACGACATGCGCGGCGTCCATGCCGAATTCTTTCATGACCTGATCTCCCGGCCCGCTCATACCGAAGCGATGCAGGGCCAGAACTTTTCCATCGAGGCCGACATACTGATACCAGAGATGTGGAACGCCGGCTTCGATGGCCACTCGGCGCCGGCAGGACGCCGGCAAAACTTCCTCACGATAATCCGCGGATTGGCGCTCGAACCGCTCGAAACAGGGCATCGACACAACACGTGTGCCGGCGCCCAGTTCTTTCGCTGCGTTCATGGCGTGCTGCAATTCGCTGCCGCAGGACAGCAGAATGAGCTCGAGCTTTCCGCTCTCCCGCTTCGCGACATAACCTCCGCGCGCGACTCCCTCGCGGCGTGTTTTCACATCGATTTCGCTTTGCAGCGGGATAGCTTGTCTCGTCAGCGCGAGCAATGTCGGGCCATCGGTACGCCGGGCCGCGGCAATAAAAGCGCCCGCCGTTTCCTCGGGATCACCGGGCCGGATAACATCAAGTTGCGGGATCACACGCAGGCCGCTCACGGTCTCGACCGGCTCATGCGTCGGGCCATCTTCGCCGACCCCAATCGAGTCGTGCGTGAAAATGTAGATGTTCGGCAGCCTCGAGAGTGCGGCGAGGCGGATCGACGGACGGCAATAATCGGCGAAAACCAGGAAGGTCGCGCCCGAAGCGCGGAAGATTCCGTGATAGCCGATGCCGTTCATGATCGCGCACATGCCATGTTCGCGGATCCCGAAGTGAATGTTCCGACCGGAGTTGTTATCGCGGGTGAAGTCGCCGGCGCCTTCGATGTAATTGAGCGTCGAGCCGTGCAAATCAGCGCTGCCGCTAATCAAAAATGGCATCGCTTTCGCCAGCGGCTGCAACACTTCGCTGCCTGCCTTCCGCGTCGCAATCTTCGCATCGGCCGGAAAGACTGGAATCTGATCGGACAGGTCGGCCGGAACTTTTTTCTCAATCGCGTCGTCGAGTTGACGCGCCTGCTCGGGATTTTTCGACCGCCAATCCTGGTAAGATTTCTCCCAGCGATCGTATTCGGCGATCAGCGTCTTCTTGTGGTCGGCGAAGTAATCCCGCACATCCTGCGAGACGAAATAATGCTCGTCCGGTAAACCGAGGCCCTTGCGCGCCGCATCCACGTATTTCACACCCGCCTCGCCGTGCGCTTTGTTCGTGCCGGCGACTTCGGGGATGCCTTTGCCGATAATTGTTTTCGCGACAATCATCTGCGGCTTTCCGTTATCGCGTTTCTTGGCGGTATCCAGCGCCGCCAGAAATTCGGTCATGTTGTGACCGTCGATCTTCTGCACATCAAAGCCGTAGGCTTCGAACCTTTTGGCAGTGTCTTCGCTTTGGGTCGCACTGGCCATGGCGTCGAGCGTGACGGCATTGTTGTCATAAATCAGAATCAGATTATCGAGGCCGAAATGCCCGGCGAACGAGCTGGCTTCCGCGGAAACGCCCTCCTGTAAACAACCATCGCCCGCGAGACAAATGACGTGCTGATCGAAAATCATGTGCTCGGGCGTGTTGAAACGCGCGGCCGCCATTTTCGCCGCGACGGCGACGCCGACCGCGTTCCCCACCCCCTGACCAAGCGGACCGGTGGTGCATTCCACGCCGGGTGTTTCAAAAAACTCGGGATGCCCCGGCGTCTTGCTGTGCAACTGCCGGAACCGTTTGAGCTCGTCCATCGGGAGATCGTATCCGCTCAGGTTCAGCCACGCGTAAAGAAACATGCTGCCGTGTCCGGCGGAGAGAATGAAATAATCGCGGCCGATCCAGCGTGGCTGTTCTGGATTGTGTTTAAGCGCGTAGCCGTAAAGCACCGCACCCATCTCCGCGCAGCCCAGCGGAAGACCGAGGTGACCGGATTTGGAAGCTTGCACGGCATCCATGCACAACCCACGCGCCTGATCCGCGGCACGCGAAAGAATTTCGAGATTTAAACTCATGAGAACGGGTATAATTGGAGCATCCATGGAAACCAAGCGGAAAGCGGTCGCTGAATCCGAAAGGCAATTCGACACAGGCGGACTGGAGACCAGAATGAAATGAACCGCGCCTCGCTCCTCCACATCATCGAACGGCTCGAAGGTTTTCTCGGCAAGCTGCCGGCGTCGATTCAAAAGCCGGTGCTGCACGAGCTGACGCCGCTGAAGGAATTATTTCTGCAACAGCGGCCGCCGCGTTTCGTCCTGACCGGCTCCAACAGATTTTCGATCCAGGAAGTGGTCGCGACGCTTTTTGCCTGGGCCCCGCCGGCGAATTCGCGCGACGTCCTTTTGGAACTATTTCGCTGGCAGCGCATCGATCTGGGCGGCCATGGAACGATCTTCCTGCTCGATGCTCGCGGCGCGGAGCTAACGAAGATTCTCGACGTGGAGGAAGAATTGAAGGGGCAGCCAGCCGACGCTTTTCTCCATCTCGATGACGACGGCACTGCTGCCAGAATTCCCGCCGGCGAAATCGAAAATCTTGCTGCCTTCCACTCTGCGAATGGCGCCTCTCGCCTCCCCGCGAAAGTTATCGGCATCGTTCTGCACGAAACGGGTCGCGTCACGCGCATCGCTCAGAACGAGAACGCCGCGTCCTCTCCGCAGCTCAGCGCACGCTCGCGCCTGCAAAAGGCGCTGGAGGAAAAACAGTCGGTCAGGGAACATCTTCTTCAGATTTTTGAACTGGCTTTTACTCCGGCGAGCGCCGGCGCCGGCGAAATGAAAGCCGACGCCCAGGCCTTCATGTCCCTGCTTGCCCGACAGCTTCCGAATGAAGCTCGCGTGGAAATGGTCCGGATCGCGCGTGATCGCACGGCACAGATCGAGATCGCGCAATCGCTGGTGAAATCGACCACCGCCATCTGCGCCGCGATCGGCGCTCAGCCCATTCCGCTGGCCGATCTCCCGATCCTCACCGCGCTCCAGCTCATCATGGTCTCGGGCATCATGTACATCGGCGGCCGCGAGAAAAGCTTGCGCGCGGCCACGGAATTTATCGGCGCGCTCGGCGTGAACGTCGGAGCTGGAATGATCCTGCGCGAAGGCACTCGTGCGCTCCTGAAGTTTTTTCCAGGCTGGGGGAACGTGGTTTGCGGGATGGTGGCGGGCGCCGGGACGTACGCGATTGGCCGCGCCGCTATCGTTTATTTCCTGGAAGGCCTGTCGCTGAAGGACGCGCGACGAACCTACCTGGCGAGCCGGAAAAAACGCAGCCAGAGGGATCCTGCGAGGCTCAAAGAGCTCGAGGCCGTGCCCTTGGTGACAGGGACGGCCAACGCGGTTGAATAACTTGTGAATAAAGGGGCAGGCACGGTGCTTTTTGTTCACATTTTTTTGTGAACAAACCGCGCCATTTCTTTGCGCGGTCGACCTCGTTCCCGCGAACTCCATGAAGCTTTCCGAAATCGACGCCACGCTGCGCGAAATCCGCGTCTCGCCGGTGAAGACACTCGGACAAAATTTCCTGCACGACCGGAACCTGGCGCGATGGATCGTCGATAAAGCGGAGCTGACCGCGGAAGATTACGTGGTGGAAATCGGGCCGGGCTTGGGCGCGCTCACTCAGTTTGCGCTCGATTCAGGTGCGCGCGTCCTCGCAATCGAAAAGGATCGACGGCTCGCGGAATTTTTGCGCAAACGTTTCACGACCGATCGGCTTGAAATTTTGCACGCGGACGCGTTGGACTTTGATGTCCGGCAGCTCTTCACGAAACCGCGCGTGAAATTGCTCGGCAATCTGCCGTACTACATTTCGAGCCAGCTGCTTTTGAAGTTCACGAAATATCCGAGCCCCATTTCGTTGTGGTTGTTGATGTTACAGAAGGAGATGGCGCGACGAATTTCGGCATCGCCTGGCACGAGCGATTACGGCGCGCTCACGCTCATCGTGCAACTTCATTATCGGGTCGAATATTTGCGCACTGTTGCCGCCAGCGTCTTCCTTCCCCAACCCGATGTCGATTCGGCCTTCGTCCGGCTTGCCCCCCGCGCCCCTGATGAATTACCGGAACATGACGCGGAAACTTTTTTCAAAGTGGTGCGCCGCGGTTTTTCCCAACGCCGCAAACAACTGCGAAACTTACTGCGGGAAGAGATTCCAAATTGGGAGGAAGCTGCGGCCAGCATCGGATTCAATCCCCGCGCGCGTGCCGAGGAACTCACTCTCGAACAATGGATCGCGCTCTCGAATCGGGCTCAGCCGGCGGACATTTCTACGCAAATTTCATGGGGTTTGGAACGTTTTTCCGTGGTGGATGCCGAGGATCGCGTCGTGGGCGATGCGCCGCGCGCCGAAGTGCATGGGAATAACTTGCTCCATCGGGCCGTTCACATTCTGGTTTTCAATCGTTCGGGCGAGCTTTTTTTACAAAAACGCTCCCGTTGGAAGGACCGCCATCCGCGCCTTTGGGATTCCAGCGCGGCGGGTCATGTGGACGCCGGGGAAGATTATGACGTCGCCGCGATTCGAGAGCTTCGGGAAGAACTCGGCGTGGCAGCCGAACTAACGCGAGTGATAAAACTCCCCGCCACGGACAAAACGGGCCATGAGTTCATCTGGCTCTATCGGGGGCAACACGAAGGTCCATTCGAATTGGCCCGGTCCGAAATCGACTACGGCGAATTCTTTCACATCGAGGTGGTGTCAGCCTGGATCAAGGCGCGACCCGCTGATTTTGCACCAGGATTCGTCGAATGCTGGCAGGCTTACACTAAGGCTCTGTAGACGCGTTCGCCGCGGCGAGCGCCTCTGGATTCAACGCCCGCGGGTTTTCTTGCTTTTGGCCGTGGCCTTCTTGCCGCGCGGCGAAATTTTCCCGCTCGCTTTTTTCGCGCCGATGGGCCCCCGAAATATGCGCGCCGGCAGGTCGCTCATGGCGGAGCGCTTGAATTTACGAGCCGCACGTCGAGATCCTTCCTTCCCGCCGTGTCCGTTGTCACTGAACAGGCGCGTGACCGTTTCGCCTCCGCGCAGGAAGTGAACCTGGAAGCCGTGCGTTTGTTTTTTGGCCCGCGGCTTCGTGTCGATGCGGCGGATGTTTTCTTCCGAGTCGGGATTAGCTCTTTTTTTCATGCGGGTTGGCCCTTGCGCACCAATCTAGATAGGCCATGCGCAACTGCAAACGCGGAGTGCATCTCAATGCTCCACCTTCCCCGATTCCGGCGGGGGCAAGTGCCAGGGCTGCCATTTTTTTTCATACTCCGGGACGGGCAAAAGGACATAACAGGGATGGCGCGCGGACCGCATCCAGGTGATCAGCCTCACCAGATCCGGCTCCGCCATGGTGGTGCAACCCGACGTTGGTCGATCGACTCCTCGGCGGATGTGAAAAAATATCGCGCTGCCCGCGCCCGGAACCGGCGGATCGGAATTATGCCGGATCTCCACGAGCCAGCGGTAGGCGAAATCGTTGTGTCGCATTTTTTGTTTGGCGAACCACGCCGGCGGATTCGCCGGATCGGAAATGCTCACGAAACGATTGTAATCCGGACTATTCGCGTCATCGCTCCAGGCGTCCGCCGTCGTCACCCGGTGAAATGGATAATCCGCGCCAGGGGGGAGCTGCGCATCGTAGGTATAAATTTTGCCCATCCGAAAAACGCCCGCGGGGGCGCGGCCGTCTCGTTCGGTCTTGCGCAAACCGGCTTCGCCCTGTCCCTCCAAACCGCTGCCCCAGGCCAGACCGCTCTTGCCGAACAAGACGGGGAAAGCGGGAGCCACGGGCGTCCAGGTCTCGCCGGGTTTGCGCTCAAATAATTGCAAATGGCCGCGCATGGAGTTCCAACTCGGGGAGGTGCCGAGGATCAATTGCGTGCAATCATCGGGGACACCGGCCGCGTATCCGCTGGCCGCAAACAATAAGAGCGCGCCGAATTTCAAGCGCCGTAGCTTTGCGATAAACATTTCCCAAACCTAGACGTGCATCTTATTGCTTCTGTCCAACCGTCAGTGAAAAAAATCTTTCCTGCTCTCTTTCTGGCCGCGCTGGTTTTCGCTGTTTATGCGCCCGCGCTGCGAAACGGTTTTGTTTGGGACGACACGGCTCTGGTTCTGCGCGATCCGCTCATTCGAAGCTGGCGCCTGATCCCCGAAGGGTTTCAGCATTTTCTTTTTACCGACGCCACCGCTTCCGATTTTTACCGGCCGATCCAGCGCCTGACCTACACCCTCGATTACGGCGCTTTCGCTTTTCGTCCTGCCGGTTATCACCTGACGAGCATTGCCTGGCATGTCGCTGCGGCGCTCGCGCTGCTTCTGCTTGCCGGAGAACTGCTCCAATTATTTGGGATCGAGGAACAGAAACGAAGGCGCATCGCGTTTGTCGCCACGCTCGCATGGGCCATGCATCCCGTGCATACCGCGGCGGTAATTTACGTCTCCGGCCGAGCCGATCCGCTGGCGGCCGCGTTTGGCTTTCTCGGTTTGTATGCCGCGCTCCGCAGCCAGCGCATGGAAAGATCTCGCCGCTGGGGGTTGCTGCTCGCGGCCGGCGTGCTCCTGCTCCTCAGCGCGTTGAGCAAGGAAAGCGGCCTTATTTTCCTGCTTCTGTGGTGCGCGGTTTTGTTGCTGAAAAAAAGATGGAAGGACTTGTTGCCTGCGACCGTCGTCATCCTTTTCGTGGCCGTGACGTATTTGAGCCTTCGTTTGCCGGCGGAGCACGCACCGGTGCCGACGCTCCATCCTCCGGCGCCACTCCTCGTTAGGCCAATCCTGGTAGCGCGAGCCTTCGCCGAGTACACGGGCCTGATCTTATTTCCGCTAAACCTTCATATGGATCGCGATGTCGAGACGCATCCCGAAGGAA
>JBEEHO010000251.1:0-25250 GCA_041167425.1 Verrucomicrobiota bacterium
AATCAGAACAATCAATAATACATAATAGAAACAGACTCAAGAACATAACTCTGAACTACATATCTAGAAACGATGCCAGTCGGGTGAGACCGAAGCATTCGACCAACTGGTAGGCCGTTACCGCAACAGAGTTTTTGGCATGATCTATAATATGGTTCACAATGAGCAGGACGCCTGGGATCTCGCCCAGGATAGTTTCCTGAAGGCGTGGAAATCGATCGGGCGTTTCCGCGGGCAGTCCTCGTTCTACACTTGGATCTATCGGATCGTCACCAACGTAACGATCGACTGGCTGCGCAAGAAACAGGTCAAGGGTTCGGGCGCGGAATTTGACGATGCGATTCAGTTGAAGGACATCGATCCCGCGTCGCGCACGGTGCCGAAGGCGGATGCATTGCCCCACCAGCGCATGGAACGGCAGGAAATCCGAGCGCGGATCGACGATGCCATCACACAACTCTCGCCGGAACATCGCGCAGTCATTTTGATGAAAGAGACTGAGGACATGCAGTACCACGAGATCGCCGAGGCGCTCGGCTGTTCGATCGGCACGGTGATGTCCAGATTGTTCTACGCCCGGAAAAAACTGCAGAATTTATTGAGAGATCTTTATGAAAACGTTTGAGGAAAAGTGGACCGCGTGGCTCGACGGCGAGCTGAGTGGAAATGAACTCGCCGAGTTTGAAGCTTCGCTGCCGGATAAGGCGGCCGCCGAAGCCGAGAAGCGCGATGCGCATAAGCTCGGCGCGTTCTTAAAGGAACAACTGCACGGCCGCGTGATGGGGAATGAAGAATTTTTCCATCATCAACTGCGCGAGCGAATCGCGGGTGACTCACGCGCAACGGCGGGTCCGCGGGAGAGTGCCGGTGCGGGACGGGCCTGGTGGCCGATCGGCCGGTTGGTTTGGATGGGCGCCACATCGCTCGCGATCTTTTGCCTCTGCACATTTTTCGTCATGCGAGAGAAGGGACCGACGGATCAATCGCAATACCTTTCGCAAATCCTGAACGCGCGGGTCGATCCAGCGGTGAGCCCGAACGCGACGATCTCAATGTTCGAAGCGAAAGAAGACAAGGTCACCGTCCTCTGGGTGGACGGGTTGCAATCGCTTCCGTCGGAATACGCAGCCAAGTAATTTTTCCCATGCAAAGGCGCTCCCTTCTGTTGCTTGGCGTAAGTCTGGCGCTGATCCTGGGAGGGACAGTCTCCACTCGAGCGTCGCAGGTGGTCTGGAGCGGCCTGGTCATCGCGAACAACGTCGCGCACCCAGAAGAAATTCCGCCGGAGCTCAATCGCCTGGAGGGGACACTCAAGGAACTGTTTGGCTACAACCAGTTCAAGGTGATCGGGCAGTCGCGCAAGACACTCGTGACGGGTGAGGAAGACTGGCTGGCCGCGAGCAAGTACTTCTCGCTTCAGGTCGATTCCAAGGGCGAAACCACTGCGGGCTATCACCTCAACCTGAAATTGTTTCAGGAGAAAAATCTACTCTTGGAAACGGAAGCAAAGTTGAGCAAAGCCAGCCCGCTGGTCATCAAAGGTCCACAAGTCGGAGACGGGCAACTGTTGCTTTTGCTCGTGGTGCAATAGCTGAAGAAACGCCGTCGATCGTCAGCGGTCCTGCTTGTGATCCGGGAAAGTGGATCGCGCATCTCGGGAGGAGAAGGAAAGGGAACAGCGATTTGGAAATCGCCGCTCCTTGTTTCAACGTGCGACGCGCTGTTTAGTGGACGGATGCTGTCTCCGCGTCTTCTTTTCTGCGCCGCAACCTGTCTTATTTCTCTCATGACCCTGAAAGCCGAAAAGCCCTTCGACTTCGCCACCACGCCCGGAAAACTGCCGAAGCAGGTTGTGCCGGAAGAGTACGCGATTCGAATCGAGCCTGACCTCGCGAAATTTTCTTTTGCCGGATCCGAAAGGGTTACGCTGAATGTGCGTGAGCCCGTTCGCCGGCTGGTCCTGAACGCACTCGAAATCAAAATTACGGACGCGTCTCTCGACGGGAAAACAATTCCAGCAGCTCAGATCAAGCTTGATCCAAAAGAGCAGACGGCGACCCTCGCTCTTGCCAGCGAATTGCCGGCCGGCCCGCACAGTCTCGAGTTGAATTTCACCGGCAAGATCAATCAACAAGGGCAGGGACTTTATTATGCGCCTTACCAGGAGCAGAGCACGGGCGCGAAGAAAGTCATGCTCGGAACTCAATTTGAAGCGACGGATGCCCGCCGGCTTTTTCCGTGTTGGGATGAGCCGAGTTTCCGCGCCCGCTTTCAATTGACTGTAGTTGTTCCGGAAAATTTCACGGCGATGTCCAACATGCCGATCGAGAAAGAGACGAAAGTGGCGGGTGGCAAGGAGCTGCGCTTCGGGGCCACGCCGCCGATGGCGAGTTATCTCAACGTGTTTTGTGCCGGCGAACTGGATGCGATCCACACCAAAAAAGGCGAGGTCACGCACGGTGTGATCGCGACCAGGGGGAAAGCGGAGATGGGGCGCTACGCGCTCGAGAGTTCGCAACAAATCCTCGATTATTTCAACGATTACTTCGGCGTGCCTTATCCGCTCCCGAAGCTCGATCACATTGCAGTCCCCGGCGGTTTCGGCGGCGCGATGGAGAACTGGGGCGGGATCACCTATTACGAATCGCGCCTCTTGTTCGATCCGGAAAAATCTTCCGCGGAAACCAAACAGGGAATCTACGAAGTGATCGCGCATGAGACGGCCCACATGTGGTTCGGCGATCTCGTCACGATGGCCTGGTGGGACAATCTCTGGCTCAACGAAGGATTCGCTTCGTGGATGGGGACCAAGTGCACCGCGAAATTCAATCCGGATTGGGAAACGTGGCTGAGCAAAACCACTCCGCGGGATCCGACTCGGCGTTATGGCATCGGGAAGGAAACGGCCATGGAAGGCGACGCGCGTTCGACGACGCATCCGATTCAACAACCGATCGCCAACGAAGCCGAGGCCAGCAGCGCCTTCGACGATATCACCTACCGAAAAGGCATGTCGTTCATCCGGATGCTCGAGAGCTTTCTGGGCGAGGATGTTTTCCGCGACGGCATTCGCAAATACATGGCCGCGCACAAACTTTCAAATTCGACCACGGCCGATCTTTGGAAGTCGCTCTCGGAAGCATCGGGAAAACCGGTGACGGACCTGGCCACGGGCTGGACGCAACAGCCGGGCTTTCCGGTCGTGAAAATGAAGCGCGACGCGAGCGGCAAGATCACTCTCACGCAAGAACGTTTCACCGTGCATTTCGACAAGGCGCCAGCGCTCGAATGGAAAATTCCCCTCACCTATTCAGTCGCCGGGGAAGGCGCTCCGGTGAGTGTGCTCATGACGTCGCAAACAATCGATCTCCCGGGCATTCCAGCCGATCGCGCGGTGAAATTAAACGTGGAGGGCGCGGGAAATTATCGGGCCCAATATGATGACGCCTCGTGGAAATTGTTGCTCGCGGAATTGCCGAAGTTGAGCCCGGCCGATCGCGTGAACATGCTGGTCGACGCCTGGGCGCTCGTGCAGGCGAGTCGCGCTCCTCTCTCGCTCTATCTGGATCTTGTCGAAAAATTGCCGACGAAAACCGAACTGGCCGAGCGCGAGCAGATCATGCACGTGTTCGATTTTATCAATCGGCTCATCGCGGGTCAGCCGCAGCGCGAACAATTCCAAAAATATGCGCGCTCTGTTCTGCGGCCAGGTTTCGATCAGGTCGGTTGGGAACCGAAAGAAGGCGAGACTCCAAAAATTGCTTCGCTCCGTGCGAGTCTCGTGGCCGCGCTCGGCACTTTGAACGACCCGGAAATGATTGCCGGTTGCCGGGAGCGTTTTCAAAAATATTTGTCCGATCCGAAATCGCTCGCGCCCGATTTGCGCGGACCGGTCTTTGCCGTCATCGGCCGTTATGGGGATGACGCGACTTGGAACAAGCTGCATGAATTCGGCCTGAAAACGACCAGCATCGAGGAGAAACAGAATTATTACGACGCTCTCGCATCGGCGCTCGATCCCAAACTCGCGGCGCGCACGCTGGAAATTTCACTCGGTGACGAACTGCCGACCAGCCGCGCGATTCATCTCGTCTCGAGAGTGGCGCGGCAAAGTGAGCGCCCGGAAGTGGCGTGGACTTTCGCGAAGGCGCATATGAAACAACTCCTCGCCAAGGCCGACGCGCTCGCCGCGAACAGTTACGCGCCCGGGTTGTTCACGTTCTTTTCTGATGCCGCGCGCATCGCGGAGCTCGAGGCCTACGCAAAGTCGAATCTGCCGCCGGCCGCGGCGAGAGATGTGGCGAAGGCGATCGATGAGATCGGTTTTCGCGCTGAGTTCAAACCGCGCGTGTTGACGCAAATCGCCAGCTGGATCAGCGAAGCGGCCAAAGGCCACTAATCAAACGCGCGGATAAATCGGAGGTGGCGGGACTCTCCTGGTGTCTTCTTCCGCCACCATCGCTTTGGCCTGCTGCCATCCGGCAACCGCGCGGCTCAGGATGAAGAACGCAAGAATGCCCGTCCAGAGTGACCACGACCAAATGGCCAGGGCGGCGAAGGCAGCGCCGCCAACCAAGCCGACCACGCTGGCTATTTGCAGGCTGCGAATTTCTCCGAGCGGGAACCACAGGAGCGCGCGCAAGATCTGTCCGCCATCGAGCGGGTAAACCGGAAGCAGATTGAAAAAGAGCAGGAGGTAATTGATGAAGCGGATGGCGAGGAGGAGTTTGAAAGTGTCGGGAGCGTCGAAATACCACCCGGCGTGACTGGCGAAAATCAGGAGCGCCTCGAACACCGGGCTCAGGGCGACGTTGACCAGGGGTCCGGCCGCGATGCTCCAAAGCACGGCACCGGGACGGCGCGGCGGATTTACGAACGCGATGCCGCCGAGAGGCCACAAGACAATATGATCGGCGGAGCCGCCGGTTTGCCGGCAGGCGAGCGCGTGACCGAATTCGTGGAGCAGCACGATGGCGAAGAGCGCGAGGTATTCGTAAACGGCAAAGATCGGCGTTTGATAATTATGCAACCGGCCGGTGAGCTGATAAGCGGCGACGATGAACCAGGAGAAATGCAGGTAAACCTGGATTCCGCTGAATCGAAATAAGCGAATGGCCCCCTGCATTTTCGCCATCACGCTACAGCCGAAAAGACGCGGGCGCGCCTCGTTTTACAAAGTCACTTCGGCCGGCGTGTCCGTGGAAATGAGCAGCCGCATCGGTAGCATGGACGATTCGTAAAAGCCATGGCGCTTGAAGAAATTCTGCGAACGCAGCTCCGGCCGGTCGGTGAGCAAAGTGATGCGCAGAAACTTTTTCTGCTTCGCGAAGTGGATCGCGTATTCGAGCAGCTGCGAGCCGTAGCCGTGACCCCGAAAAGAATCGTGCACGACCAGATCCTCCAGGAGCAGAACGAAGCCGCCCTCCGCGGTGCTGATGGTGAAGAGGAGATTGATCATGCCGACGATCGTGCGATCGCGCCGCAGCACGAAAACGCGGCCCCGATTTGGTTCCTCGAAAATCAGGCGCAAGCCTTGCAGTTGTTTCTGCTTATTGGGGCGGAAATCCTTTTCCTCGCTGAAAAGCTCACCGAGAAGATTGGACAACTCATCCAGATCTTCGAAAATCGCCGGCTCGATGACAACTTCGCTCATTGGGGATTCTCGTTATTCCACAAAGAACCAGTCGTGGCAATGCATCATTCCCTCTGCTCCTGATCCTGATCCTGATCTTACTCCTGATCCTTTCCTGTCCAGCGAGAGTAGCAGGATCATGATCATGAGCAGGAGATTGACAGCGTGGGCATCGCCCGTAATGTAGCCGCTCTTCAACGGTCAACGGTATGAAACGCACCTTACAGCGCTCGAAGCGCACCCGAAAGAATCAGCACGGTTTTCGCGCGCGCATGAGCACAAAAGGCGGGCGGGCCTGTCTCGCGCGGCGTCGCCAGCGCGGCCGCAAACGTCTCCTGCCAAAGGGCGTCGCAGTCCATTACGCCCGGCACACGCAGGCGTAACCGCCTTACCGGTTCAGCTCGCGCAACGGACCCGCGTACCCGGTTAGTTCCAGGTATCCGCGACCTTTGATCGCCTTTCCTTCGCGCGTCCCATTCGCATCGATGGCGCCTTCCCAGTAGGTAATCGGGCCAAGCACCAGCTCTTGATTTTCCATCGCGGCGCGGATCACAAACTCCGCCTGTTGCGCCGGCAGCGTCACGCGCCAGCCAATCGGGTAGCGCGCACCGGTCGCCTTGCTTTTCCAAAACGCGATCGGGCTCATCCGAAAGTCGGAGCTGCGCAAATGAGTGGCCTCGCCGTTCGCCGCGATCCAGGTTCCGCTGGAGCTCGCATCCGCCCCGCCATTTTCGAGCCGCATTTGATAAAGCATCAGCTCGGTCCCGTCTTCCCATTGCACGCAAATCCAATCCCAACCGACCTGCCCCGGCCCCAGCTGGCCGCTGGCCCACTCATGATCGAACCAACTCTCGCCGCGAAACGGATGCGATTTTCCGTCCGCGAAAAATTCACCAGTCGTCTGCAGGCGCGGGATCGAATAATAATGCGAAGCGTGCCCGCTTCCGGCCGCCTTGATGCTGATGCCGTTTTCTCCATGCGCGATCGGCGGCTTCACAGCGCGCAAGTGAAGATGAATTGTGCCGGCCTCGCCCGATGCGAGCAGATCGAACGCGTCATCGCCGTTCGCGGCGAGAGTCCAGTTGTCGATCCAGGCCAGCCGCTTCCCGTCGTCGAATCCCGCCTCGCCGAAAGCTCCGCGGCTCGTTCTTTGTTCGAAGTGGAAAGCACTTTTTGAAACGTCGGTGAGAGCGAAGTGGGCAAACTTCAGATCGTCGACGATAAACCGCGATGAGTTCGGGTCCCGGTGAGCCTGCGGCGTGATTCCCTGACGGAAAAAAGTCAGCTCGTATCCGAACCGATGGCCTTCCGCGTCGAAAACATTTCCGGTGAAGTACCACCATTCGGTTTTGAAATCACGGTGCGCGTGATGATCTCGCGGAAACTCGTACTGCCAGCCAGATTCCGCTGTCTTCCAATCGGCTCCAAGCGTTACCAGCGCAAAGATCGCGATTAAGAAAACACGCAATTGTTTCATTCGCTTCGCAAACTTTGCGCCAGCACCAGGCGGCCCGCGCGCCACGCTGGCACGATGCCGGCGACCAAGGCAGCCGCCACGATCCACAGAGGCGTGACCGCGAGCGAGCGCCACGGAAACGCCAGCCGGATGGTCCACCCGAAAAACGCGCGGTTGATTACGCCGGTAAGGACCAACGAAAGACAAATGCCGGAAGCCAGTCCCACCAAAGCCGCCAGCACTCCGATCATCGCGGTTTCCCACAACAAAATTTTCCGGATCTGTCCCGCGCTCCCACCGATAGCGCGCAGAATGGCAAGCTCGCGCGAGCGCTCCGTGATCAGGATGGTGAGCGAAAGAAAAATTCCCGTGATCGCGACGATGATCGCAATCGTCAGCAACACATAAGTCACCGCAAAAGTTTGATCGAAGATTTCGAAGATGCGCGTGCGGAGCGATTGGTTGGAATAAAGGACGAATTCACCGCCGCGGCTGAATTGCGTCCGGAAAGCGTCGCTCAACATTTCCGCGGAACCGTTCTTTTTCAGAAATACGGCGACGCTATTCACTCGGTCGTCGTGCCAGAACCGGACGAAGTTCTGTGCGCTCATGTATACAATTCCCTGGTCGCGCGTGTAGTCGTAGAAAATTCCGGCAACCGGAAACTTGCGAGCGCCCTCGGGCGTCATCAGCACGATCGACGCCCCGTCCCCAAGCCGATGCCGGCGGGCGAACGCTTCCGAGACCAGAACAGATGCTTCATCGTGAAACCGGCGCATGATCGCAGTGCCGTTGCCGCGCACGAATTGAAAATGACGCCGCTCGCTTCCGCGCACGACCGCCAGGCCGATCGTCTCAGCGCCCATCGGCACTTCCGCGTCGCGAAACGTATCGATCATCTCGACCGCCGGATCACTTTCGAGAAAATGGAGCGCGGCTGGCGGAAAATAGGAGGACGGCCCGACAATTTCGTTTGAAGCGGGCGTGACGAAAAGATCCGCAATGAGGGTATCGCCGATCCATGCCTCGACGGTTTTCCGAAAGGAAAATACCATCACGCTTACTCCAACGGTCATCGCGACCGCGGTGGCCAGCGCGGCGATCGTGACGGCGTTCCTCATCAGCGCGCGAGAAAGATTCGCCGCGGCGAGTTCTGCTTCCACCGCCGCTTTTCCCCGGCTGCTCCGGAGCGCACGAAAAATTTTGCCGGCACCCGCGCTGAAACCGAACGCGAGTGGAGGGACCAAAAGAGAAAAGCCGGCCAGGACAAAAAAGGCCGCGGCGAAACCGAGCCAGGGCGGGCCCGACGAAAGGGCGACAAAAGAAAATATGACAGCCAGAAGAATGGAAAGGAGCGCGCTCCAAATCCAGGCGCGCGACGGGTGGATCGATCGCTCGATCGCGGTGCCGCCATGGAGCGCGCGCACCGGTTCCATCTTCGCTGCCGCCCGGGCCGGGAGCCACGCGGAGACGATGACGGAACCGAGACCGATGATTCCGGCGAGCGCGAAACTCCGTGGCTCCAAAGCGACTTGCTTCACATTTATGAGCACGTAGAGCGATGAGATCGTTTCGGCGACGGCGCCCGAAAGGAGCTGGGCCAGCAACGTGCCGCCCGCCAGTCCGAGCAAGACGCCGACAAATCCCAACGCGAGCGCTTCTCCAAGAAACAGACTGCGCACCTCGTGGCGCGTCGCGCCTAACGAACGCAGGATTCCGATCTCGTGCCGGCGGCGGGCCACGGACGCGGAGACGGTGTTGTAGATGAGGAACATCCCCACCACCAGCGACACCAGGCTCATCGCGCTAAGGTTCAACTCGAAACCACCCAGCATTTTGTCGACCTCTTCGGTCCGCTGCGCCGGCGCCATCACGCTCGCATCTTTCGGCAAAAGCTTGCGCAGCTCCGTCACGACCTTCTCTCGATCCCGCGGGTTCGTGAGCCGCACCTGAATCGCGCTCAACTCGCCGCGATGGCCAAACAATTCCTGGGCCCATCCGATATCCATCGCGGCGAAGTGCGAATCGAGAATCGGCGCGCCGTTGCTGCGGAGGATGAACCCGACTGGCACCTCGTGATCGATCACGTTCACCCGCGCGCGGATGCTGTCTCCGGCTTTCAAATGGTGACGGGCCACAAATTCTTCCGAGAGCGCGATGGATCCCGGCGGCCCAAGCCAGCGCTGAATATCGAGCTCAGCGGCGTCGAAGCCGGTCGGATCGAAGGTTCGGAACGCTGTGTTTGTGAAAACGTCGATACCGATGACGTGAAGATATTCGCCGGGAAAATCCGGAAGCGTGACCAGACCTCGTACGATCGGGGTCGCGGCGGAAATTCCATTTGTGCCCACGACCGCCGGAAAAGAGGTTTCCGGCAAATGTCCCGCCGGCGCCGTAATTTCCAGCTCGGCTTTCCCCGCTACCAGATCGACCGTCGCCGCGAACGCGCGATTGGCGCTGTGATTCGCGATCTGGGTCGCGAGATAAACCGCCACGCCCAGCGCCACGCTCAAAATATTCAAGAGCGCCAGGAGCGGATGGCGTCGCAAATGACGGAGAACGTGCCATCGGAAAATGCGAAAATATTGAGCCGTCACTTCGTTGTTCGGTTTCTTCGATTGCGCAAAACTTAAACGCTCCGGAGCGCCTTCGCGCCGGTGTTTTTTGTGATCTGAATTCAAACGTGGAATCTGCTACGGTTGATTCCCTGGAAAACTGCGGCAAAATAGCGCTCTTCCCGGGGGCAAACGCACCGCTAGCTCAATTGGCAGAGCAAGTGACTCTTAATCACTGGGTTGTTGGTTCGATTCCAACGCGGTGCAGTTTTTCCTCTCTCAGCCGCTCGCGCCCCGGCGCGCCTGTTGAATTTCTTAGGAGCCGGGGCGAAACAGTGGGAACCCACAGCCGAAGCGATGATTGAAACCACCAATCCAGAGATCGACGTGACCGAGTTGATGAAGCGCGTACGGGCCGAGGCCTCCAAGATCGTCGACCGATCGCGCGGAACCGCCGCCGGTCCGGCGTTGCCGGCAATCCCGGCCCTGCCACCTGCGCCGGCGATCTGGATTCCGCGTGCGGGTAATCCGAAGAAAGAGCGACTGGACGAGCTGTTGCGAAGTGCGCGCGAAAAGATCGAGGTCAGCTCGATCATTCCGAAATTCTTGCGCGGGCTCTTCCGCAAACAAGGCGGCTACAACCGGTCCGTCCTCGATAGTTTAAGCGTGCTCGCGAAAAGCAATTTCGAGTTGAATAAGAAAGTGCAGGAGATCAGCACCTGCCTGGAGCAACTCAACGGTTGGCTGCTCGCGCTCGCTCAACATCGCGAGGCCGAAGCGAATTGGATGACTGCTGCGTCATCGCGAATTGCGGGAATGGCGGCCAACGAGGTTGAGCCTGCGCATGAAGTCGGCGACAAGGAAAGCCGGCGAGCGCTCGATTCGTTCTACCTCCTTTTCGAAAACCGGTTCCGAGGATCCTTCACTGAAATAAAAAAGCGATTGGGATTTTACCTGCCGTTTCTCACATCGGCGAATGCGGGAACGCCTGGGCGGCCCGTGCTCGATCTCGGCTGCGGACGCGGTGAGTGGCTGGAGTTACTGAAGGAAAACAAACTGGAAGCGCACGGGGTCGACATGAATTCGGCCATGATCGCGCAATGCCAGGAACACGCGCTCGAGGTCATCCAGGCGGATGCGATCGAATACATGCGCTCGCTCCCCGCGAACAGCCACGGCGGGGTAACCGGCTTCCACATTATTGAACATCTACCGTTCGAGACTTTGATGGAATTGTTTGGCGAAACTCATCGCATCCTTGTTCCGGGAGGCGTCGCCATTTTCGAATCGCCCAATTGCAAAAACCTTGTCGTCGGCGCCACCAATTTCAATATCGATCCCACTCATCGCCGTCCCGTCTTCCCGGAGACCGCTGAGCTCATGCTCCAAAGTCACGGCTTTGAAGGGTTGCAGATCGAATATCTCGCGCCGGACGAAGTGCCATTCGACGATAGCACGAGGGAGCTGGCGATCTTGAAGAAGAAGCTCTACGGCCCCCAGGATTTTGGAATTATCGCCTACAAGCCGAAACGCGGATGAAGCTTGGGATTGTCATTCCCTGGTTCGGTCGCGAATTAAAAGGCGGAGCGGAACAGCAAGCCTGGCAGGTGGCGACGCGGCTCGCGGCCCGAGGCCACCAGGTGGAGGTGTTGACCACCTGTTGTCGATCGCATCAGGACGACTGGGAGACGAATCATCTGCCCCGGGGCTTGTCGACGGAACGCGAGGGTTTTGCCGTGCGGCGATTCCCAGTGGCAGCGCGTGATCGCGCGTCCTTTGATCGCGTTTGCGGAAATCTGCTCAGCCTGGATCCGGCAACCTTGCAGCCCGGCGTCCCGCCCATCAGCGCGGAAGACTCGGATATTTTCGTGAATGAGCTAATCAAGGCCCCGGCGCTCCTCGAGTATTTGAAGGAAAGCAAACATGACTACGGCTCGTTCATTCTCCTGCCCTACCTCTACGGGCCTATTCTCAAGGCGGTAGAGATCCTCGGTGCGCAGGCAGCACTTCAGCCCTGCTTACACGACGAGTCCTATGCCTACCTTCCCGAGGTGGCTCTAGCATTCCGCCAGGCCAGCCAACTCTTTTTCAATAGCGAGGGCGAACTCGAGCTGGCGCTGCGCCTCTACGGCCCTGGCATCTGGAGTAAGTCCATTCTCGTGGGGGAAGGCGTCGAGTTCGATCCCGCACCCGACGTATCGAACGGCTCTCACTTTCAGGATAAGAACGACCGATTCCTCTTATACCTTGGCCGCAAGGATGAAGGTAAGAACACTCCGCTTTTGCTTAGGGCCTTCAGGCGCTTTCGAGCTGTTCGTCCTAACTGCGATCTCCGCCTTGTCCTGGCTGGTAATGGAACGGCCATCCTAAACGGCAGTGAGGGAGTTAAAGACCTGGGCTTGGTTAGTGAAGAGAAGAAACGGGAGTTACTTCGGGGCTGTACCGCTCTGGTCCAACCCAGCCAGAAGGAAAGCTTCTCCCGAGTGATGATGGAAGCATGGTTGCATGGTAAACCCGTTGCGGCGCACGCGTGTTGCCTCGCTACCGCTATCCCGGTGAAGAAGGCCCGGGCCGGATGGCTCGCGGATTCTGAAGAGGAATGGGCGAAGCTTTTTGTCGAGTTAGATCGAGCTTCGGAGAAAGACCTCAGACAACTCGGTGAAAATGGGAGAAACTACGCGGCATCTGCCGCGGACTGGGACTTGGTCATGCAGCGCTATGAGACAGCGCTTCCAAGTCCTTCGACCAACGAGCCGCAGTCGCAGCCGGTGGACATCTCAGCGGCGCCGGCCATTAACCAATTCCTCCCGGACCTGGCCTACGGGGACGCCATCTCGAATCATGCAATTTGGATTCGCGAACAGCTGCGCACCTTCGGTTTTCGATCGGAAATCTATGTCCGTTTCATTGATCCAAGAGTAGCCCGCGAATGTCACCCCTTTACTCCTGAAGCGGTGGAAGCCTCAGATGCGGCGATCTACCATCATAGCATCGGCACCGACATCACCCCCTGTCTCCGCGCCTTTGGCGGCCCGAAGTGCCTTATCTACCATAACATTACTCCGGCTGAGTTTCTTGAGCCTTATCGCCCGGAATTCGCCCAGATCCTAACTCAAGGCCGAAAAGATATGCCTCTGCTCGCGCCCCAGTTTCCTACTTCTCGCGGCGACTCGGGATATAACGCAAAAGAGTTGGCTGAAGCCGGCTTCCTTAACCCCGGCGTGCTTCCCGTGGCGGTCGATCCCGCCAGGTGGGACGCGCCTCCTGATTACGAGTTGATGCGGACCTTGCAAGACGGCCGCACCAATATTTTGTATGTCAGCCGTTTTGCTCCTAACAAAAGACAGGACCAGCTGGTCGTCGCCTTTTCGCATTACCTGCAGCTTGATCCGACGGCACGGCTTATTCTCGCCGGGAAGCCAGAGGTAAACGATCCTTACGTGGTCCACGTTCGCGAAACCGTTTCCTCCCTGGGACTGGAGCAGTCGGTTGTGTTCACCGGAAGCATCACCGATGCGCAACTTCAAGCCTATTACCGGACGGCACATCTGTTTTGGTCGATGTCGGCGCACGAAGGTTTTGGCGTGCCGTTGATCGAAGCGATGTGGTTCGATCTTCCGATACTTGCCTTCAAAAGCTCCGCCGTTCCAGAAACCCTCGGTGAAGCAGCGCTCATGTTCGATCAGGAGACTAAGCTGGTTGAGGTGGCTGCGCTGGCTCGACTCCTCGTTGCGGACAGGAGTCTCAGGGACAACATGATTTCCGCGCAGCGAAAACGCCGGCTTGAGTTCCTGCCGGGTAAGGTTGCTCCCTTGCTAAAAAATATTGTGCGCGAATTGTCCGCCACCTTTTGCCTCCGCCGTGCTTGACTTGCAAAGGAAGGTAGTTCATTCCCTCTCTCAGATGTCACGAACTTCGGTATTCCTTATCAGCCCTTTCCCGCGCAGCGCCCTGCTGTTCAGTTTCTGCATCCTTACCGCCGGAGGCGCGATGCTCCTGGGCGGCTGCCAACGGCAGAAGCCAGTTACAGTTGCCAGCGCTCCGGCAATCGATTACGGCGCCAAGGTCAGCTTTGGGCAGGACGGTAATTCCGAGCGCTTCCGTCTGTCGGGCTGGAGTAAGGCGGAGGAGAAATTTACCTGGACGGAAGGACCTGTGGCGGTTTTGCGGATGCGGATCCCAGCGACCCAGGATTCCGTTACGTTGAGAATGAAGCTCTCTGGTTTGGCGAAGGAGCCGATACTCCCTTTCCAACCTCTAGAGGTGCGGGTGAACGACCAGAAGGTGGCGGACTGGGAGGTAAGCAATGCGGCTGAATTCGCTGCAGCCATTCCGCCTGATGTCACCAGGAGCGGCGGTGAACTTACCATTACCTTAAAGACACTTAAGGCCACTTCCCCTCAATCACTCGGACTAAACACGGATTCGCGCGTCCTCGGCATTTGCTGTTTCGAATTTGAACTGTCGAAAGGTTGATCCCGTGCGCAGCCGTGCTCCGCGTGGTAAGAAAGCCCGGGAGACCTAACGATGCGGGTCGCCTTTGTTGTTCAACGTTGCGGAGTCGAGGTGAATGGCGGCGCAGAATCGCTTTGCCTGCAAGTTGCGCAGCGAATGGCCCGCCACTGGAAGACCGAAATCCTTACTACTTGCGCCCTGGACTATATGACCTGGGAGAACTCGTATCCCGAAGGCCCGGAACAAGCAGGGCCTACTTTGATTCGGCGTTTTCCTGTCGATGAGTCCCGCGATGTTAGCCTGTTCAATCGCTTATCCGGCGAACTTCATTCGAGGCAGGAAAAGACCACCCTGGCGGAACAAGAGATTTGGATGCGCGCGCAAGGTCCCGTCTCCAATGCTCTGTTGACTTATCTCCGCGAACAGGAGCATTCCTACGATGCCTTCATCTTCTTCGGTTACCTGTACGCCACTACTTACTTCGGTCTGCCTTTGGTCAGCAGAAAGGCGTTCCTGGTCCCACTCGCCCACGATGAGTGGCCAATCTATTTCAGCATGTGGGAGAGAATCTTTTCCCTGCCCCGCGCGCTGATTTTCAACACGCCCACCGAGCGCAGCTTCGTGCAAAGGCGCTTTCCTTCGCTGACGTTGTTAGGCCCGACGATCGGAATTGGCATCGAGCCGCCCGCGCAGGTCCGACCGGCGGAGTTTCTCGCGCGCTACCAACTGCATGTCCCGTTCCTGCTCTACCTGGGACGGATCGACGAATCGAAAGGTTGCGCCGAAATGATCGACTACTTTATTCGCGCGCGCCGGACCGGCTCGATCAACTGCAAGCTCGTGCTGGCCGGCCGGGAAGTAATGCCTGTTCCTTTTCACGACGATATCATCAGCCTCGGCTTCCTGGACGAACAGGAGAAGTGGGATGCCCTCGCCGCGTGCGATTGGCTCCTCATGCCTTCTGCCTTCGAAAGTCTCTCGATCGTGTTACTCGAGGCATGGCAGATGCAGCGGCCCTCTCTCGTTAACGGCAAGTGCGATGTTTTGCGTAAACATTGCGAACGATCCAACGGCGGATTGTGGTACGATAACGAAAACGAGTGGCTCGCGGCGCTTACTCAAATTGATGGGCCGACCCGGAATCAACTCGGCCGGCAGGGACAAACCTATGTGCAATCCCATTACTCATGGGATCGGGTGGAGCGCGATTATCTCAACATCCTGCCCTAGGCGGTGAAGCTTTTTTATGCACACCAGCTATCGACTTTTTTTCGTTATCTGGCTGAGCGTGGCGGCGCTTTTCGTGGTTTCCCATTTTAGCTTCTACTTTCTCCAGCCACACTACGAGGGGGGTGACTTTGCGGCTAATGCTCTTCAGATCCGGCAGGCCAAAGTGTTTCATGAGCTTTACGGGAACTACTCGCGCTTCGGGTTTCACCATCCGGGTCCCGCCTTCTTCTATGTTTACGCATTAGGCGAAACGATTCTGTTTGATGCGCTGAAGATTGTCCCAGCGCCTTATAATGCCCATGCCCTCGCCGGGATTTTGATCCACGCATTCTTCTTTGCCTGGGCGCTGTCGATCGTAGCGAAGCGATTCCGGCGGCCTCTGCTCGTCCCTCTCTTTCTCGTTTTCGCAGCTGTGCATTTCGGCCTGGTTAACTTCAATCTGCCCGATAGCGCTTTCGAAAGCATCTGGCCACCCTACGTCTTACTCTTCCCGTTCCTTTGTTTCCTGGTCGCGGCGGCTTCGGTCGCCTCCGGCGAGGTTTCCGAGTTAATTCCACTGGTGCTTTCGGGCTGCGTGCTCGTGCATGGACATGTGGCCCAGCCGTTGTTCGTTCTCCCGTTATTTGTCCTTGCTTACGCTGCCCTATACTTTAGCCGATCGCCGGAGAAGGGATCGAGGTTCTCGAAACCGCTGCGTGAGGCCCCTTATACTCATCTCTGCGCCGGAGGCATTCTCCTTCTCTTCCTGTTACCCTTGGTTCTTGATGTGTGTCGCGGTGAAGGAAGCAATCTTCACTTGATTTTGCGTCATTTTTCCGAACACGCCCAGGACCACAAGAGTTGGGCCCAGTCCTTTATCTACTTCGTTAGCTTCCTGTGTTACCTGGACACGCCGGAGACCTACTGCGATAACCTGACGCTCGGGAGTCTCAGGTTCCTGACCGAGAGATGGTATTTCCTGGCCCTCTGGGCGCTCGTTGCCATCCTGCTGGTTATCTTGCCAAAACGAATTGGCAAGGGCGAAAGCGGCTTTGTGCGCTGGCTCTCGATTTGTTTCGGTGTAGCGCTGTTTCTCACCATCGTTTGGGGAAAACTTCAAAACGCGGAAATGTTTGCTTTTAACGCCCATTTTAACTTCGCTCTTTTGTTCGTGCCGTTCGTGCTTCTGGCGATAGTACTCTCCAGCTTTCTTGATTCGGCGAGATTTCTCCGCGGATTCCTTTACGCTGCCGCCATCTCCCTGGGTTTCATGGCCGCGACTAATTGGAGGTGGAACTCCTCTCTGCCGACGGCTCCGCACGGCACCGCGCCCATGATCCAACAGGTGCGACAGGCAACATTAGACGACCGGCAAAGCGCCAGAGTTAAGTTCCTCTCCTTTGCTTCGGACGATTGGGAATGGGCGGCGGGAGTAGCACTCGCGTTAGGGCGGTTCGGCTATGGATTCGCCATCCCGTCAAACTGGTCCTTCATTTTTGGCGCCAGCCATCGGAGCGAACTTGTTAGTTCCCTGCCCCGCGGAGAAGTCGCGTTATGGAAGATCAGATCGCCCGCCCTCGGCTGGGACAAATGGATTTCTACCTCGGTGCCGGCTATTGACCCGTCCCATGGAGAAATTGCGTTTTCGGGGCCGGGAGCCAATGCCCCCGCCTTTGCCATCTCGGGTTGGGAACGTTCCGGCGAAACGTTAACCATGAACCAGCGGCAAACTGCGCTCTTGTATTTCGTGGCCCTTCCAGCTTTCTCTGATGTGCAAATCGACGTCCTTGCCTCAACCTTGTCGCCTGGGACGGCGCAACGCATGTCTATTTCTTTCAATGATGGTCCGGCTGAATGGTTCGAAGTATCTCAGGAGTCCATCCTTTCTCTCCGCCTGCCGAAGGACGTTTGGAATAGCCGTGGCCATGCCACCCTGGCTTTGAGCCTTTCGGGTTCAGTCCCTGATGCTGCTCGTGAACAAATCCGGACGAACCCCACTGGTTGCCGGTTCATCAGAATCGATTTTCATCCGGTTAACGCAGCTAGCGACAATAGTAACACGGGTAACTCGCGGTTCTATTACGTGAGATGAAGGGTAACATCGAACCGATCGAGCAGACCCACCCGTGGCGTCGCATGGACTGGTATTGTCTCGCATTCCTGCTCTGCCTTGTCGCGCTGACATGGTGTGCAGCTTACAATCGGTGGACTTCCGAATCCTGGGCCACACCTATCTCTTATGGAGGTGATGCCTGGGGCACCCTGGCCGGCGCCAAGGCATTCTCCACCGGTGAGATTCCTCCGATCCTGCCGAAGTATCCTGCTTCCCTCGGGGCGCCGTTCCGGGCTAATTGGAATGATTACCCGACGGTAGAAGAAGGCATGTGGGTCTGGACTGCTCTTTTGGCTCGCGCCTTTGGATTATTTACGGGCGCGAATCTCTCCCTGCTCTCAGCGAGTCTGTTTGCCGCCACGAGCTTTTACTTTGTCGGGCGCCGCATGCAATGCGGCCCGGCCTTCGCCTTCACCGGCGCCGCCTTGTTCGCTTTGAGTCGTTTTATTTTTGCCCGCAGCCTGCCGCACCTGCCCCTCACTTATTACTGGCATGTGCCCCTGGGTCTCCTGGTTATCTGGTACTGCCTGACGAACACCTTGATCCACAAAGACCGCCGGATGGTTTTGTTCTGCGTTGCTGTCGCCATCCTGCATGGCGTGCAGAACGCGTACTACACAGCGATGTTCTTTCAATTTCTCGTGGGAGCAGCGCTATTCCATCTCATTCGCCGGCAACCCTGGCCACGAATCTTCTTCCCTCTGATTCTCGGAGGCGTTCTCCTCTTTACGCTAGGTGTGATGAACCTCGACACGCTTTACTACCGGGCGGTTCACGGACCAAACCCCATCGCCGTGACGCGCACCTATGCCGCGCTCGAGCTGTATGCTCTGAAACCGATAGAGCTTTTCTTACCCATAACTCATCGCTTTGGTCCCTTGGAGCGATGGGTCATGATTAAGTATGCCCGGCAGGCCTACGTCGTTGGCGAGATGGGATCGCCTTATCTTGGACTGGCAGGCATAGCTGGTTTGTTGCTACTGGTCTGGGAAACAGCCCGGAGACTGGCCCGGCAGCAGTTAGATCAGGTGCCCTTTCAGATTTGGCCTGTTCTGTGGATCCTGGCTTATTCCGTGGTGGGAGGCATCAACGGTCTGCTGGGCTTATTCGGCGTGATTTTATTTCGATGCAGCAACAGGTACGGCATTTTCATACTTGCGCTCGTCCTGCTCTTTCTCATGCAGCGACTGACCGCGTGGACCCGGAGATGGCACTGGCTGCCGGCTCTCCTTCTGGCCGCATCGATCGTGACCCTTGGCGCCTGGGACCAGATACCGGGGTCGCCCGCGACAGCCCAGATCGCTGCCACTCGCCAGATGGTTCAAGCTGATGCCGCCATGGTTGCAACCCTCGAAAGAAGGTTGCCCAAAGACGCGATGATTTTCCAAATGCCTGTCATGGATTTCCCGGAGGTAAGTCCCGTCCGCGGGGTGGCCGACTACGAACACATCAGGCCGTATCTTTATTCGAAACAACTTCGTTTCTCCTATGGAAGCAACAAGGGAAGGAAACGGGAGCGATGGCAAAAAGAGGCAGAGCAACTGGGAACTTCTCGCCTGGTAGGTCTGCTGGAAAGCTATGGGTTCTCCGCCGTCCTCATTAATCGGAAAGGTTATGAAGACGGTGCGACGGCTATGCTTCAAGAGTTAAAATCCCTGGGTAAGACAGAAGTCCTGTTCGAGTCACCGGAATTTTTTTGTGTCGTCCTTACGCCAGCCGCGCGCCCGATCCTGCCACCCTGAGCTGAACCGCGAACCCGAACTAGTCGATGTAATGTTGCGCAATCGGCATCCGGCGGCCGACGCCGAAGGCCCGGCTGGTAACCTTGATGCCGGGAGCTGCCTGCTCGCGCTTGTACTCGTTTATGTCCACCCGGCGCTGCACCCATCGCACTGTCTTCTCCTCGAAACCGTGAGCTACGATGTCGCGTGCGCTTAGATTTTCCTCGACGTAGAGCCGCAGGATTTCATCGAGCACTTCATAAGGCGGCAGGCTATCCTGATCGGTCTGACCCGGTTTAAGTTCGGCGCTCGGCGGCTTTTCAATCGTTGAGACCGGAATGATTTCGCCGCGCCGGTTTATCCAGCGCGCCAGCTGGTAAACCATGGTCTTCGGCACATCGCTGATGACGGCAAGGCCTCCCGCCATGTCGCCGTAAATGGTGCAATAGCCCACAGCAAGCTCACTCTTGTTTCCGGTGGTGAGGAGAAGGTGGCCGAACTTGTTCGAGAGCGACATCAGGATCATGCCACGCAAGCGCGATTGCATGTTCTCTTCCGTGGTGTCCTCGGGCAAGCCGGCAAAAATTTCCCCAAACTGGGCCTTGAACGCGGCGAAGGCGCTGGCGATGGGGATTTGCAGGCACTTGATCCCCAGGTTGCGCGCCAGGGCGAGCGCGTCATCGATGCTTCCCCGTGAGGAATAAGGGCTCGGCATCGACACGCCGAGAACATTGTCCGGACCGAGCGCGTTGACGGCAACGGCGGCGACGACGGCGGAGTCGATACCTCCGCTCAATCCCAACACGGCGGACTTGAAGTTACACTTGGTCAGGTAATCGCCCACACCTAACGAGAGCGCCGCGAACAAATCCGCCGAAACGTCAGCTTGCGCCGGCGGTAACGGCAGTGAGGTGTCGGTCTCGACGATCTCTTCGCTGGTCTGGAATCCCGGCAACCGCGCGATCAAATCCCCGGCGGAATTGACGGCAATGGAGTTGCCATCGAAAACCAACTGGTCGTTACCTCCGACCGCGTTGCAATAGCAGATCGGCCGGCGATAGGTGCGCGCCAGTGCGGTCACCATCTCACGCCGGACTGCCGGCTTGTTCAGGCTGAAGGGCGACGCGCTTAGGTTCAGGATCAGCTCAGCTCCCTGCTCCACCAAAGAACGCACGGGTTCGATATCGTACAGGGGACGCGGCAGGTAATGTTCCGTCCAGATATCTTCGCAAATGGTGACTCCTATTTTTCTCCCGCGAAAGAGCAAAGGGACCACGCCGCGGGCCGGTTCGAAGTAGCGATCCTCGTCGAAAACATCGTAGGTGGGCAGAAGCGACTTGTGCGTCTTCGCGATCGGCGCGCCCGATTGCAGCAAGGCCGCCGCGTTGTGAAATGGCTTTCCCTTTCCCTGGTTCCGCTCGACGTAGCCGACGACCAACCCGGCGTCGCCGATGCACGCCTGCAGTTTTTTCAGGACCTCGAGATTTTGCGGCACGAACTGCGACTTGAAGACCAGGTCCTGCGGGGGATAACCGGTAATGGCAAGCTCCGGGGTGATGACCAGTTCGGCGCCCCCGGCCGCCAGTCGTTCATATGCGCCGAGGATTTTCTCAAAGTTGCCGCTCAAATCCCCAACGGTGGAATTGATTTGAGCAAAGCCGATCTTCATGTCCTGCGCAAATTATGCGCGGCGGGAAGGTCGGCAATCGCTTTCGACTACGGCTTGCTCGTCAGACTGACGGAAGGCGAGGTATGCTTGTAACCCTTGTTCAGAGCATCGTCAGCGCCGGTAACGAAGACCTTTCCCCACTGGATGAGGCACGCCGCGAAGAAACCCGCGATCGCGCAGAGGATGACTTTCTGGAGAAAGGTGGCGTGCATTGCCCCTTTTTTGGAGCAGGAGCGGTGCCATCGGCAGCCGGTTTACCAGAAGCCCCATTGGCCGGTTTTCATGATCCAGAGGCCGAGGAAAAGGTTCGTGACGGAGTGCGCCAAGATGCACGAAGCCAGGCTTTTCGTCCGATAAGCGACCCAGTTATAGAGCGCGCCTGTGATCAGCGCCGCGATCCAATCCGCCGGCGAATGTGCTAAAGCGAACCCAGCCGTGACCACCCCAAAGGAGAGCCACGAGAAGGCGCCGATCGGGACGGCGTAAAATTCCTCGTTGATAAAATAGCGTAGCAAAAATCCGCGCCAGAAAATTTCCTCGACCAGCGGAACGACCACGACCAGACGGAGAAAACGGAAGACGATGGTCGTCCAGAACGCGGCGGGTTGGTCCGCGAAGACCTGGGGATTGAAGCCATCGAGCCGCGGCGCGAAACCGAGCAGGGTTTGCGGGGCAATCCACAAGGCGAACACCACCAGGGCGATCACGAGCGTGAAAATGATGCGGCGCGCTGCGCGCAGTTCGTATTCGCGCCAGAACCAAAGGAGCAACGCGCCGCACAAGATTGTTTGGAGCGGATAGATCCAGAACTCCGGCGAAGCCAGCCAAAAGGCACCGCCCCCTTTTCGGAGCAGGCCAATGGCGGCGAGCAAAAGCAGAAACACCGCCATGGGCAGAGTGAAGGCCAGCAGCTTTCCCGGTTTCTTATTGGCAGAATCCATTTGGTCTTTCGTTTGAATGGTTAAGATTCTTTTCGATGAATTCCCACGGCGACGGCAAGCCTGAACCGGCCGATCCCGAAAATGCCGTGCGCATGCTCGAGCTCGAGCTGATGCGCCAGCGGGTGGCCCGGCAGCAGGCGGGCTCGCCTTACCGCGGGTTGCGCGTCGCAAGTTTCGTTTTTCTCTTCGCGGTAATTCTGGGCGCGGCTCTGGCGTTTTATTACGTCTTCTACTCCGGTGGGCTCGATGAATTCCGCGCGCGCAACGCCCCGAAACCGACTCCGAGCGGCGCGTCGCCCGCTCCCACTCCGTGATGGTACACTCCAGATAATGGACCAGGCCGAGCTACTCGACGTTGCGAATGACGCCATCATTCTGACCGATGCCCACGGCCTGATCATCTCCTGGAACCAGGGAGCATGCCGCACCTACGGTTGGGAAAAAAAAGAAGCGCTTGGTCAAAATGTGCACACGCTTCTGCGCACCGATCTTTCCGGTCACGCGCAAAATCTCGAGTCGAGTCTGAAAGAGGATTCGCATTGGGAGGGCGAACTCGAACAAGTCCGGCGCAACGGTGAGCCGATCATAGTCGCGAGCCGCTGGACCAGCGCGGGAAATAATCCCGGCTCGGCCCGGTTACAGATCAACACCGACATCACCTCGCGCCGCCGGGAAACAGCCGCCTTGCGCGAGAGCGAAGAACGTTATCGGCGCTTCGTGACGGAAGATTTCACGGGCACGCTGAGCATTCGGGCGGACGGACGCATCGTGACCTGCAATCCGGCGTTCGCGAATATTTTTGGATTCGCTTCGATAGAGGAAGCGCTCACCGGGAATTTCCTGGAGCTTCTGCGCAGCCGGAAAGACGGCATCGAATTGCTCGAGATGGTGCGGCAGCACGGGATCGTCGAGCGACACGAGCTCGAGATGAGCCAGCGCGGCGGCGATCCGGTCTACGTGGTGGCGAGACTCGTGGGATCATTTGCCGAAGGCGAGCTCGCCGCTTTGCAGGTCTATCTCTTTAACGATACGAAACGCAAACGGCTCGAACAGCAATTGATCCAGGCGCAAAAAATGGAGGGGCTCGGCACTCTCGCCGGTGGAATCGCGCACGACTTCAACAACATCCTGGCGATCATCCTGGGCTACACCAATCGGCTGGAGACCTTGCGCGCGAAGCCGAGCGAAGTGCCCGGAGCGATCAAGGTGATCAAGGACGCGGTCGAGCGCGGAGCGGCGTTGGTGCAGCAACTTCTCACTTCAGCGCGCCAGACGGAGGCGCGTTTTTCTTCGCTCGACCTGAACGCGCTGGTGCGAGAGCTGGAAAAAATGTTGCAGGCCACGTTTCCAAAAATGATCAACTTCGACCTCCATTTGCAGGCGAATCTTCCGCTGATCACCGCGGACCGCAGCCAGATCCACCAGGTGCTGTTGAATCTTTGCGTGAACGCGCGCGATGCCATGCCCCATGGCGGGACGCTCACGCTCGAGACCTCCATGGCGCCGGGCGTTGAATTGACTGAATTTTTCACCAGCGCCGGCTCTCAAAATTACGCCTGTGTCCGTGTGCGCGACACCGGGAGCGGCATGACCCGGCAGGTGAAGTCTCACATCTTCGAGCCATTCTTTACCACGAAAGAGCGGGGCAAAGGCACGGGTCTCGGATTGTCGGTTGTTTACGGCGTGGTGAACAATCACCGCGGTTTTGTTCAGGTCGAAAGCGAACCGGACGCCGGCACTACTTTCGCCGTCTATCTGCCTTTCGAACATTCTGTTGCCGAAAGCGGCGCGGCCACCCGGGGAATAATTCCGCGCAAGCAGAATGCGCCGCAAACGATCCTGCTGGTCGAAGATGAAGAAATGCTGCGGGAACTGGGCATGACGGTTTTAGAGAGCGAAGGTTATCGTGTGCTCCTCGCCAAGGACGGAATGGAAGCCGTGGCCCTCTTCCAGGCGAATCACGACGAAATCGGTCTTGTCGTCTGCGACCTGGGGCTGCCGCGCCTCGGCGGGCGCGAGGCGTTTCTGAAAATGAAAGAAATCAAACCGAGCGTCCGCGCCATCGTGGCGAGCGGGTATTTGGAGCCGACGATCCGCTCGGAAATGTTGAACGCCGGCGTGATCGATACGATTCAAAAACCGTACGACTTTAGCGAGATGCTGGCGAAGATTCGTTCCGCCATCGGACCAGACGAAGTCGCGGACGATCATCCGGAATTGTTCTGAGGCGGAGCGCGCACGACGTCGCGCGACGTTTCATTTTTTCCGGCTGCGCCGGCATTTTTCATCGAACGGCAAGGCGCTCGATCCACCGCTACGGGAGGACGGTGACGCCGCCGGGTTTCGGACCTTCCACGAGCGCCTTTTCGCTGCGGCGCTGGTTGATCACGAAAGTGTTGTTGTCCCCGAGCTTCGACCAGGGGCCGCGCGGAACTTCGCTGAAATCAACAAAGCGCCAATCGGTCACGTCTGTCTCCTCCAAGCCAAGATAATCCCGGACCGCCGGCGAAACATCCAGACCCGCGCCCTTGTTCAAATTCGGCTTGGGACGTTCATTGCCAAAAACATATTGCCAGTGATCGGTCCGAAATGGTCCGGCATCTTCCCACTGCGCGTAAACGGTTTTGTTGCCTTTGCGAATCGCGATCCATCGTCCCTTGCAGGTCGAGACCGCGGGACCCTGGTAAGCGTCCTTGAACCAGGGCACCACGCGCGGCGCTTCGGGCCGGTGACCGTTGGTCGCTTTGTCGTTATAAGGAAGCGCGCAATAAAATGGATTCTGGCCGGGCGTGAATTTCGCGGGAATAAAATCGCGCCGGTGGGCGCGGTCGGGATCATCGAAGCCGCCGTAATTCTTTGTCCAGTTCGAGTCCCAGGAGCTGGAGCGATTGGGCGTGGGATTGTTTGCGCTGGGCTTTTCCCCAATCCAGAAAACCGTCGTCACGATTTCTTTTTTCCAGGGATAACGTTCGCCCGGTCTGGCCAGGTTCGGCGGATCTGCTTTCGCGGCGTACGAAGCCGGACCGACATTCAGCAAGGTATCGTCCAATGGTTTGTTGGACTTCTTGGTCAATTTCACTTTTGACGTCGGCACGGCTGCGGGCGCGTTATGCGTGAAGAGCGCGGAAACGGACGACAACAGGACCGCGATGGTGTGGGTAAGAGTTCCGGGTTTCATCGAAAGAGTGCGACGCCGGGCCAACGCGCAGGAATGAAATGATCTACCAGAGATTCGGCCTGCGGGGCGCTCGCGCGTGTAGTATCGCCCAGTTTTCCACGCGACGCCAGCGGACGGCTGCTTTTTTTGGCGATCTTCCGAAAGACAAGTGAGCGCTCGATTTGGTCGCCAGGTTGCGGCAAATTGCGCAAGCCGCCCGCGCCCAAACCAGGATGAATTTAACATGAAGCAAGCTGCCATTCACCCGGGAGCGGGGATGTCTTCCCGGCGTATAATCTGCTAAATCCAACTCCGCCTCGAATGAACGCCGCCACTTCCCCG
>JBEEHO010000252.1:0-7500 GCA_041167425.1 Verrucomicrobiota bacterium
CTCTCAGTATTCAAAATACGGATGGATCGATTCGCGTTTATGCCGCGGACGTCCGGGAAATTTCCCTCCAGGCGATCAAGCGAGCGTACACCCCGGATCGGCTGAAGCAGATCGTGGTATCGGTTAACGCCACCGCTAGCAGCGTCACGATCGAGACGATTTTCCCTCCGAGGAAGAATGGCTTCAGCCTCGACGACCGCTCCGGCACGGTCGAATATAATCTTACCGTCCCCTATGCGACCAAGGTAACAAATCTGGACTTGGTGAATGGCGAAGTCCTGGTGGATGGGTTGCGTGGAGGAAGCGCGACCGCTCATCTCGTTAATGGGTGGCTCGCCGCCCATAATTGTTTCGCCGACTTGAATCTCACGATCGAGAACGGCCGTCTCGATCTGGCCTTCGATTGGTGGGAGAACCTGAAGTTTTCCATGAAGCTATCGAGCGTGCGGGGAAATATCCGGGCGCTCATCCCGAGTGACGCCTCCATCGGCATCACCGGCCGAACCGGTACGGGACGAATCGCCAACGCGCTCGACTCGAAAAATGGACGCCAGGGGGAGCAAGGCCACTCCTTCAATTTCGCGACCGCGCCCGAACCGGAGAGTGCATTGGAGATCGACTCCACCAATGGGAACATCAGGATCGACAAGAGTTACTGAGCGTTTCTGGCCGGGATGGAAGGCGCCTTACTTCGGAGTTCGCGCGTTTAGCTCTTCCAGCGCGTGATGGTCCTGTTCTGCTTTCACCAGGAGACCGAGCCGGCGATAGCACTGTTCTCTTTTCTGCAGCGCAGTTACGGTTGGGTTCGTCTCGAGCGCGTGGCTGAGCGATTCGATCGCCGATAAGGTTTCGCCCCGGTCCATCTCTAATTCTCCGCGGTATTGCCACGCCGTGGAAAAATTCGGATCCAATTCAGTGGCGCGCTTGATCTGTTGCAGCGCGTCTGCCGCGCGCCCCAGTTTCTGGAGCGCGTAACTGCACTCCGCATTCGCGCCCGCTGATTTCTGATCGAGCCGCACCGCGTTCTCCGCATCCTGCAACGCCAGGGCCGGCTGTCCGATTTCATTCAACTGCCACGCGCGTGCGACGTAGAGCTCGGCATTGCTTCGCTCGACGGAAATTTCGGAATCAAGCCGGCTGATTGTTTCGAGAAACTCCGGCGCCAGCGCCTCGAGTCTGATGAATTTCTGGACCGCCAGTTTTTCGCAATCATCCGATCGGCCCAGATCGATCAACGCGATTGCTTGAAACAGTTTTGGCCGCATCGCCCAGGGCCCCAGCCTGGCGGCACTCTCACTGTCCTCGAGCGCCAATTCGTAATCTTCGCTCCGTAAAAACATCAGCGCTCGATCGGCCAGCAATCCGGGATCGTTCGGCGAGACGGCCAGGGCGGCGTCGAGCTCGCGGATATCGGCCAGAAATTTTCCCATTTGCTCGAAGAGCCTGGCGCCGCGCTGGACTTCGGGATCATCCGGCGCGAGCTCCTGCGCGCGTTTCAGATCTTCGAAAGCATCCTGCCAGCGATGAAGACGCCGCCGGCACAAAGCGCGATTGATCCGCCCCATCGCACTCTCCTGCACTTCGAGATAGGTGGTCCAGGCCGCGTTTTCCTGCGCCCAATGTTGCTGGGTTTTCTCCATTCGCGCGATCTTTTCGAGCACGCCGATGCTTTTCGGATCGCTGCCCAGTACTTTCGTCCACGCCTGGACAGCGCCGGCGGGATCGTGAAGCTCGGAGGCAAGATCACCGCTGTACTCGTCGAGATTTGCGGTCGGTTTGCTCACCGTTTGCCTCCACTCTTCCAGCGCCTCTTTCACCCCGGCGAGATCATGCAGGCCGAATTCCGCCTGGACCAGGCGATCCCAGTTCCCGTTGTCCAGCGGGTTCAGCTTCACCAGCCGCCGCGCGAGCTCCGCCGCCTTGCCGTAAGAGTGGGCGCGCAACGCTTCGCGCAGTTCGGCCCGCAACGTCTTTTGTTCTCTGGAAGCGGCGCGGTTGCAGCCGTTCACGGTCAACATCGCGACCGCGCACCAGACGAGAATGCGCCACGGTGGAATACGTTTAGTCGAAAAATTCATTGGCTGGGGGAAACGATAACGGATAATCCTGCAGGCGTCCCCCTTGCGCCGTCCGTGCAATAATCGCAAACTTAAAACCGCCATGCCTTCGTTCGATATCGTGTCAGAAGTGGACGCCCAGGAGATTGATAATGCGCTCAACCAGGCGCGCAAGGAATTGGCGACGCGATTTGATTTCAAGGGGAGCCTTGCGGAAATCGTCGCGGAGAAAGACAAGATCACGCTCACGGCGGAAGACGCCTCCCGCTTGAGGGGTCTGCGCGAAATCGTCATCGGCAAGTTGAGCAAACGCGGTGTGGACCTGCGCAACGTCGAGCAGGTCGATCCTGCCATCTCGCCGCTCGGCCACGCCCGGCAGGAGTTAAAAATTCAGCAGGGACTCGAAGGCGACAAGGCGAAGGAAATCATCCACGCGATCAAGGCGCAGAACTTCAAGGTCCAAAGCCAGCTCCAGGAACGGCAGATCCGCGTTACGGGAAAAAAGCGCGACGATCTGCAGGCCGTCATCGCGTTTGTGCGCGGCAAGGACTTTGGCGTCGCGACGAACTTCAAAAATTTCCGCGACTGAGGCCGAGGGGAACTCGAACTACGCACTCGTTGCAACGCGTGTCATCCCGAGCCGCGCAGCCGGCGAGGGACCTCGCAAGCGCCCTGGACTTACACAATAAGCGGCCACCATGTTCGGCACGACGATCTTCGTGGATCGCGAAAGCGAATTTGCGTAATTCGTCCTCCGACTGTGAGCTCCCTCGCGTCTGACGCGGCTCGGGATAACACCTGTTATCCGCCCTGCACGGGCGGCATGATCGAAATCTGATCGGCCGATTGCAGCAGATAATCGCGGTCGACGAATTCGACACCGGCGGCGACCAGAATGCTTTTGTCCCACCCGCGCAGGGATTGGTTGCGCGCGTAAAGAAGCTCGAGCAAATCAGCCGCGGTCGTTTTTTCCGGAACGTCCAACTCCATCTCCGAAACTCCCGCGAGATCCCGGATGCGCGAGAAAAACTGCACGTGCACCTTCATTTGCCCTCAAGCCGCTGGCGCGATCAAATCCTTTCGCAGAACACCGATGCACGGAAGATTGCGATAGCGCTCCATGTAATCGAGTCCATATCCGACCACGAATTCATCGGCGATTTCGAAGCCAACGTAATCCGGATCGACCGCGCGAAGACGGGTCTTCTTTTTTTCCAGCAGGACACAGATGCGCACACTCAGTGGCGCCGCCGCCTCCAGCTTTTCGCGAATCGTCGCGAGGGTGACACCACTGTCGAGAATATCATCCAGGATGAGCACGTGGCGCCCGGCCACATCGGGCAGTGACACCTGGCGAAAGACCAGTTCGCCACTGGTTTTAGTGCCGCCGTGATAGCTGGCCACGCTCAGGCAATCTAATTTCAACGGGAGAGGAATGCGCCGGAGAAGATCGGCCATCAGGATCACGCTGCCATTCAGGATCGCGATGACGGTTAGCTCGCGATCGTGGTAATCGTGCGAAATCCTCGCGGCCAGTTCATCCAGCCGGCGGTGGATCGTCGCTTCGTCAAAAAGAATTCGATCGAGATCGGCCTGCATCGCTCTCGACTATCAGCGATCATCGTTCGGTGCGAAGAGAAAACTTTACGGTGGATTGCGAACGGCTGCCCCATCGCTAGCGTGCGCAGAGATGTCCGTCCGCGTGCATAGTGAGCAGCTCGTCATTCGCACGAATGGCAAAGGGACCTATGAAATCACGGATGAGGTCCGCCAGGTCCTCGCCCGTGGCGCCATCGCGACGGGGACGTTGACGGTTTTTATCCAGCACACCAGCTGCAGTCTCATCATCATGGAGAATGCGGATCCTGCTGCCCGCCGCGATCTGGAAGAATTCTTCGACCGGCTCGTGCCTGAAAACGCGTCCTACTTCGAGCACAACGATGAAGGTCCGGATGACATGCCTTCTCACATCCGGATGGTGTTGACGCGGTCGAGCGAAGTCATTCCCATCGTTGATTCGCAGATGCAGCTCGGAACGTGGCAGGGAATTTTTCTCTTTGAACATCGAAACGCCGGACATCGGCGTAAGATTGCGGTCACCATCATCGGTGCAGAAAAAACATGAAAGCTCTCCTTCGCCGCCTGGTCCGATCGCTGGGATGGGATGTGTCTCGGGCCAGCGCGTTCGGCAAGAATCCTTTCGTCGATATTCGCGAGCTCGCGACGGCTGTTCCGCATCTCGGCTTTGACGTGGGCGCAAATGAAGGTCAGACGGCCGCCGAGTTAAGGCACACGTTTCCCGACGCAAGAATTTATTGTTTCGAACCTTACCAGGCAGCGTTCCGGACTCTTCAGCAAAAGTTGGGTGCTGACAAAAACACCTGTCTGGAACGGATGGCATTTGGCGATCGCAAAGGCGAAGCCACGCTCTATGAAAATGCGGAGAGCGTGACGAATTCGCTCCTGCCCAACGCTCCGGAAGCGCATGTCTCCCAGCCTGCATCCTATGCCACTCCGACCGGCCAATCCGTTGTGCCGATCACGACGCTCGACGATTTCTGCGGCGAACGAGCCATCTCCCACATCGATTTCTTAAAAATCGACAGTCAAGGCTACGATCTTCGGATCCTGCAAGGTGCCCGCGAACATCTCGCGCAACGCCGCATTTCTTTCATCGTGGTCGAATTGTTGTTCGCCCCGCTTTACTCCGGCCAGGCCTATTTTCATGAGATCTATTCTTTCCTGACGGAGTTCGAATATCAGCTGGTTGGCTTGTACGCCATTCACCGCTCGCCGGCCGGAGACATTCTTTGGTGCGACGGCTTATTCCGATGCAAGCCAGCGTAGGTGAAAATGTCTCCGTCGCGAGCTGTCCCGGATGTGGTGCGACGCAGTTCAGGGCAACGGGGCCGGAAGCGCCCGGCTTTTCCATGGAAGTCGCGGGGCGGAAATTTCAGCAATCGGATTATTTCGTCCGGGAATGTCTGAGTTGTGGGTTGCTTTACCGGACACCAACGCTTTCCGACGAATCTCTCGCCGAGTACTACGCGCTGGTTTTGTTTCAGAAATGGGAAGCAACCGGGTATCATCCGATCGAACGCGCGGTCCTTTCGGTCCTCAAATCGCTTCCGCGTGGCAGCCGCATTTTGGATTATGGCTGCAGCTCGGGCCGGCTCCTCAGCAGCCTGCGCGACGAGTACGAATGCTACGGCTCCGAAGTGAATTCCGTCGCCGCAGGAGAAGCTTCAACCCGCGGATTGAAGATGATCGAGCCAGGCGACCTCGCGGGCGATCTGCCGGTAAAGTTTGACGCGATTGTTTTGGTCGATGTTTTCGAACATTTGCGAAAGCCGCTCCTGCTCTTGCGGCAGTTGATGAAACACGCATCCGATAACGCCCTGTTGGTGATCGCGACCGGGAACGGCGATGCGGCCGCGTGCCGGCGCGATCCCGCTCAGTTCTGGTACTTCCGCACGCTGGAACATCTTTCCATGATGACTGAGCGTCACGCGCAACATCTCGCCGGCGCTGTCGGTCTTTCCCTCGAAGTTCTGACCAAAGTGTGCCACTACGATTTATCCGTTCGCGAGAAACTCGTGCTCTGGCTGCATGATTTCGTTTACTGGCAATTTCGACGGCGAACGTTTCTCGCGCGGACGCTCCTGCCTCTGTTGCCGAAAATTCGGAAGGCCGGTAAGTGGACTTCGGCGCCGCCCTACACCTGCACGCGCGATCACGTCGTCGCGGTTTTCCGCGGGGATGAAAAGATCACCGAGATCGCGTCCACTATTCGGAGCGACTACTCGTTAGGCAAGAGCGATTGCTCCATTTGATTCATCGCGCAGGTGAATGCGAGTCCATTTTCCCGATTGGTCGACCGGAGGCCCGCTCGCCTCTCATTTTGACCAGCGCCAAAAACTCCTCGTTTTGCGGGGAGAGATGGAGAAAATTCGCGGCCTCAATGTCACCCATCGGAGTGCGTTCTAGAATAAGCCGGAGGATGTGGCGTGTCGTGGCGCCATCGTCTATCTGTGTCGCCCTTGGACTAATCACCCTCGGCATTTTCGCTCAAACCTTTGCCTTCAAATTTCTAAACTGTGACGACGACCTGTTCATTAGCGAGAACCCTCGACTAACACAGGGTTTAAGCGCTAAGGGACTTGGCTGGGCATTCACCGCGAATCTGATACAGGACGACGCGAACGCCGAGTACTGGGAGCCGCTCACCCTCGTGAGCCGATTGGCGGACGTGCAGTTCAGTGGACTAAACGCCGGGGCGCATCATCGGACCAATGTGCTGTTGCATCTCGCTGCGGGCCTTGTGCTCTTCGGGGCTTTACGGCCACTTCTCCGCTCGGACTTACGCAGTGGCCTGATCGCAGCGCTCTTCCTCATTCATCCGTTGCACGTGGAACCGGTCGCGTGGCTCTCGGCTCGGAAAGACATCCTGAATGCCTTGTTCTTCTTTGGGACGATCTGGGCCTACGCACATTATGCAGTCCGGCCAAGCCGTCGCCGCTTTGTGCTCGTTTGTCTGGTTTTCCTTTTTGCGAACATGGCGAAACCAATGGCGGTATCGCTTCCATTCGTTTTGCTTCTTCTGGATTTTTGGCCGCTTCGGCGTCTCGGTTGGCCTTTATTCAATCGAGCCGCTCTTCGGCTCTTCCTCGAAAAAGTGCCGCTGATCCTGGTCGCGGCAGTGATCGCAATCCTCGCGGTCATTGATCAACAACGACACGGCGCGATCGGTGATAACGCCCTCTATCCGCTGCCGGTCCGACTTGGGAGCGCCGCGGTTGGCTACTGCGCGTACCTGGTCCAGACATTTGTGTCGACGAACCTCGCGATTCTTTATCCGCATCCGGGCACCGACTTGAATTGGTCGCTCGTGGTTGCAAGCGCGGCATGTCTCCTCCTCATCACCGCCCTGTGCCTTTTGAACGCGAAACGCCGCCCCTGGTTATTCGTGGGGTGGTCATGGTTCGTCGTGGTCCTCTTGCCCGTGTCCGGTCTCGTGCAAATCGGCGAGATGGCCCGCGCCGATCGTTACACGTATGTCTCATTGGTTGGGATTTTTCTGCTTTGCGTGCAGCAAGCTTCCGAGTGGCTTAATCATCCGTTGGTCCGTCGCGCGCGATGGCGAACCCCGTCCGTGGCGGCCTTGATCTGTCTAATCCTGGGCGCCTTTGCGATCGTATCGTGGCAGCAAACAAAAACGTGGTATGACAGCATTTCTGTTTTTCGACATGCTCTCGCGGTCACAAGCGACAACTACATCGCGGAGGCAAATCTCGGGTCGGCTCTTTTCGATGCGGGACGCAAGGCAGAAGGGATCGCCCATTATAACGAAGCGATCCGGCTGCATGCGTCCGCTTTGGAACACCATCGACGAACGGCGATTGAAGCCGAGCTTCGCAATCAGCTCCCAATTGCAATCCACCAT
>JBEEHO010000253.1:0-4303 GCA_041167425.1 Verrucomicrobiota bacterium
AGGGACCTCACAGTCGCTCTTAACTCACACTAACAAGGCTTCGCCTGTTCGACATTGACGCGTCGCGCATCGCGAAGCGTCACTAGTGTGAGTCTCTTTGCGACTGTGAGTCCCTCGGCGTCTGCGCGCCTCGGGATGACAAACAAGCGCCGGAGTTTTTCGCTCGTCTCAGACCGGTCACACCTGCGAACCTGACCTGATGAAGATTCTTTTCCGCATGCTCGTCCTCTTGATCCTGCTGGCTCTGGCTGCCTGGCTCGTGGGCTACTCGATTCCAGCCCGTCAAACCCACACCCGCACGATCACGCTCAAGCAATCGCCCGTGGCGGTGTTCGCGCTGCTAACCGACCTGCCGAACTTCCCGAAGTGGAATCACAACATGGTGAAGATCGAAATGTTGCCGACGGTCGACGGGAAAGAAGCCACGCGCCAGACCTTCAAGCATGACATGCAGATGACCATCATCACCACCGAGAGCACACCTCCGAAACATCTCGTCCGTTCCATGGGAGACAGCGGGGGCCCGTTCGAAGGATCCTGGACCTACGATATTTCCCCCACGGCCGATGGTTCCCAGGTCGTCCTGACCGAGCAATCGGAGATGAAGAATCCGTTCTTCCGTCTCATGGTCAAAATTTTTGGTCCCACGAAATACATCGACGAACATCTCGACGGAATGGCGAAGAACTTCGGCGAAACCGCGGTGATCCGGTAGCACCTAACGACCAGTTGTTATGAAAACACGATTGCTCCTCTTTCTTTTCGCAACGCTTGCCGCGAATGTCCTCGATGCGGGTCCTGCTAAGAAGATCGCGCTCGTCAACGGCACGCTCATCAATCCAGGCACGGGCAAGGTGGTGCCGAACGCGCTCATCATTATCGAGGGCGATCACATCACCGCTGTCGGTGATCAAGCCACCGCGGTCTCGACGAAAGGCGCGCAGATAGTGGACTGCAAAGGGAAGTTTATCCTGCCCGGCTACATCGACACGCACGTTCACTTTTTCCAATCGGGCGATCTCTATACCCGGCCGGACGGCGTCGATCTCAACAGCGTCCGGCCCTACCAGGACGAGATCGCGTGGATCAAACGCAATTTGGCCGACACCTTCCGGCGTTACCTGCGTTGCGGCATTACGAGCGTCGTCGATATCGGCGGGCCGATGTGGAATTTCGAAATGCGCAAGATCGCGAACGCCACCGCGAAGGCGCCGCGCGTCGCCGTAGCCGGTCCGCTCATCTCCAGCGTCTCGCGTCCTCAACTCGATCTTGGCGATCCGCCGATCGTCAAAATCGACACGCCCGAGCAGGGCCGGGAACTGGTGCGCAAACTCGCCGCGCAAAATCCTGATTACATCAAGATCTGGTACATCGTGAATGCCGAAAACCCGGTAGAGAAATTCCGGCCGATTGTTCATGCCGTGATCGACGAAAGCCACGCGCGCAAGCTACGCGTTGCCGTGCATGCGACCGAGCTCGAGGCCGCGCGCGCCTCGGTCGAAGAGGGCGCCGACTTTCTGGTCCACAGCGTGACCGATCAGCTCGTGGATGAACCATTCGTTAGGCTGCTAAAGGAAAAGGGCACCATTCTCTGCCCGACGCTCGTGGTCTTCGAGCGCTACGGCCGCACTTTCGCGGGCAAGCTGAATCTCACCCCGGAGGAAAAGGCGTGGGGCAATCCCGAAGTAATCGCGTCGCTCGACGTGACCAAGCTCCCGCCGGACAAGGTTCCCGAGCGCATCAAAAGCGCGCTGGCGAATCCGGACGCCGTGCTCGATCGCATTCGCAAGACCTACGACATCGCTTTGAAGAATCTGAAAACGCTCGAGGACGCCGGCATTATCATTGCCGCCGGCACCGACGCCGGGAACATCGGCACGATTCACGGACCGGCGTTATTCCGCGAGTTCCAACTGATGAAGGAAGCCGGGTTAACGCCGATGCAGATCCTTCAGAGCGCCACGGTCAACGCCGCGAGGACTTTTGGCGGTGAGACCGGCTCCAGAATCGGCGCGATTGCGCCGGGGAATTTCGCCGACCTTGTCATCTTGAAATCGAACCCGGCAGATGACATCGCTCACGCCTCCGAGATCGAGAGCGTGATGAAGAACGGCATTCTCTATCCGGCCGACTCGCTCACGAGACATTAGCCGGAAACCGCCGGAGCCAGGCCGGCTCTAATAACCCGCAGGTAGAGTGCTCGGCTGCGGAATATGACCCATGGGATCCGGGGCTTGCGGCGCCGGGCCATGCGTGGCGTTATAATCTTCGTCTGCCACCAGCGGCTGATCGGCGCAACCGCCCAGGCAAAGCCCCAACACCGAAACCATCATTACGAGATAAGTCTTCATACGCGGTTGCTATCGATGCACGCAATTGACCCAGCGAGCAAGTGACAAGAAATCGGACAGAAGCGAGCGAAACAAACTCTCCCCTTTTTGCGGCAACTTAACTTCGACCATGGACAATTCCGGCGGAATTCGTTTGGTTTGATAAGTGAAGAGATTTTCGGGTCTCGGCATTCTGCGAGTACTGATCTGGCTTTGTCTGGCGCCGGCTGGGATGGAGGCGGCAACTCTCGCGGGACAGCAAGTCCAGGGCGGGAAAACGGTGGAGATTCGTTTCCCCGTTTCGAAATATTTTCAGGATATCGCCGCGCAAGGCGGTAATCCGCGCGTCGAGACCGGGCGGGCTGTCCTGACGTTTCCACCAGGCTTCGATCCGGCGCGCCGCTGGCCGATCCTGATTGTGACATCGACCACGGATTTTCATCGCACCAGTCCGATGGATGCGGAGTGGTATCGGCCCCCGGCCGAGGCCGAGGGTTGGATGATCCTCGCCTCGGATGCCACCGTAAAACCGCTGCGCGATTCCACCACATGGCGCCTGGGGATGTTAGGTGCGGCCTTGGAAGCCGTGCGCAAAGATTGGCCGCAAACCGCAAAGTGGCCGGTAGCTTTCGCGGGGTTTTCGGGAGGATCGAAGCGGAGCTGCATCCTGGGAGTGATGCTGGCCAGGAGCGGCTCGCTCAATATTTGCGGTTTCTTCCTGAGCGGGATCAACGAGGACCGGCTCAGCCCGGCCTATAAGACCTACCAGCCCCGGGGAGATTTCCTCAACATCCCTATTTGGATCAGCGGCGGCATGGATGATCCGATCGCGACCCCGTCGCTGGAAGGGGCCGCGCAAGTGTCGATGCGGCGGACCGGCTTCAGGCGAGTGCGCGTGGAACATTTCATCGGCAGTCATTGGCTGAGGAGATCCGAGATTCGGCTGGCATTGCGCTGGTTCCGGGAGCTCGGGGGATTCTGAGAGAGAGTTGCCGGCATTCAAATCGGTTGCGACCGGCGGGATGCGGATGAAATTCCAGCATCATGACAACTTCCCCAACCCAATATGCGCATCCCGACGCGCTGGTGGACGCGGAGTGGCTCGAGAAACATCTCAATGACGAAGGGATCCGCATCATTGAATCCAACGAAGACATCCTCCTCTATGACACCGGGCACATTCCCGGTGCCGTGCACATCGATTGGCGCAGCGATCTTCAGGATCAGGTGATCCGCGATTATATCGCGCCGGAGAAATTTGCAGAACTATGCAGCCGCAATGGCATCACGCCGGAGACGACCTGCATTTTCTACGGCGACAAGGCAAACTGGTGGGCTTGCTACGCGCTCTGGGCCTTCCGGTTGTTCGGACATGAGAAGGTGAAAATTCTTAATGGCGGCCGGGACAAGTGGAAAGCGGATGGCCGCCCGATCACGCGCGAAGTCCCCAAATTTCCGCAAACAAATTATCCCGTGCCGAAGAAACGGCTCGATAAAGAAATCCGGGCCTTTGCTGAGGAAGCGTTGGCGCAAAGCAAGGCGGGCCAGCCCCTCATCGATGTGCGTTCGCCCGGTGAATTCAAAGGCGAGATAACGCACATGGCCGAGTATCCGCAGGAAGGCGTCCTGCGCGGCGGACATATCCCCGGCGCGAAAAGCGTTCCATGGAAAACGGCGACGAACGACGACAGCACCTTCAAGCCGGCCGGCGACCTGGCGAAAATTTACCTCGAGCAGTGCGGCCTTAAGGCGGGCACGGACACGGTGGTGTATTGCCGCATCGGCGAACGATCGAGCCACACCTGGTTCGTGCTCACCTATCTTCTCGGGCTCGAAAACGTGCGCAATTACGACGGTTCCTGGACGGAGTGGGGAAACAAAGTCGGCGCGCCGATCGAGAAGGGCTGAATCTCGAAAGCAGCAACATCCAAGCTCCAGGGCTGCTTCGTGAAGCTTGGTGCTTGGTGTTTCTC